>JBDSKU010000478.1:0-3211 GCA_039916745.1 Nitrospiraceae bacterium | reverse complement strand
GCGGTTCCAGAACTTTCAGGCCAACGATGGATTTGGCGCTTATGTCGCGATGAGCATCCCTTTCGCGTTTTGGACCAAGCCAAAGTATGACGCAGGCGTGCAGGAAGCTGCGGCCGCGGTTTCAGCCGCGCGGGCGCAGCAACATACGTTAGAAAACCTGACCAGATTTCAGGTCAAAGACCTCCTGTCCAGGCTCCGGGCGACTGACCAGGTAGCGACATTGTACCTCACCACCATTTTGCCGCAGGCTGAGCAGGGTCTGGAAGCAGCGCGTGTCGGGTATCGTGCAGGCAAAGCAGGGTTTCTGGATCTGATTGAAACCCAGCGAGCGTTACGAGGATTTCAGCTTGAGTATTTCAAGACCCTCGTGGACCGACAGCATCGACTGGCTGAACTCGAGCAGGTCGCAGGCAGCACGGTCGATCGGCCGAGTTAATTCAGGCTGAAAGGAGAAACCCTCATGAACCGACCGATATTGAAAAACAGTTTCGTGGTGGGCGCCGTGGCGATCGGTGTGATTGCCGGCGTCGCCCTGGGCTTCTTCACCGCGAATAGAATGATGACAGGTGACATGAAGCAGATGGACATGAAAGGGATGCCGAGGGAGGGCATGATGTCCATGAAAGACACAGAGCCCATGCCAGGCATGTCAGGAGTGCCATCGGGGGCGGTGATCGTTCCGGCTGTGATGAGACAGTTGATCGGAGTCAGGAGTGCCCCGGTCATCTACGCGTCCTTGGGGCAAGAGATTCGTGCTGTCGGCATGGTCGGCTACAACGAACGTGGGTTCACCCAGGTCACCGTGAAGACATCCGGGTGGGTGCGAGAGGTCTTCGTCGATTCAATCGGCCGCCGCGTCCACAAAGGCGACCCCCTCTTCACCCTCTACTCACCGGATCTTCTGGCCACGCAGGACGAGTATCTCCTCGCGGTAAAAATGCAGGGCCAACTGGCTGCCAGTCCGCTCGCTGAAGTCACAGCCAACGCGGCGTCCCTCGTGGCGAGTTCGCGAGAACGCCTGCACTTGTGGGACGTGACCGATCTACAAATTGCAAAGTTAGAGCGTCGAGGTTCAGCGGAACCGGTGCTCGCGGTTTATGCTCCTTCCTCCGGCATCGTCCTGAAGCGAGAAGCCTTGCCCGGGAAATATGTGGAACCAGGTACGACCTTGTATGAAGTGGCGGATCTTTCCACGGTCTGGGTCTCTGCCGACATCTATGAGTCCGAAGTTGCGGCGGTGAAAGTCACGCAGCCCGCTTCGGTTACGTTCAGTGCGTATCCGGAAGAAACCTTTCGCGGTACCGTGGCGTACATTTACCCATCGTTGAATACCGAAACCCGCACGGTGCGCGTGCGGGTGGAATTGCCGAATCCTGGACTGAAGCTGAAGCCCGGCATGTACGGGAACGTCATCGTCCAGACGGATGCGGTCCACACCTTAGTCGTGCCCAAAGAAGCGGTGCTGGAAACGGGACTTCGCCAACTCGTCTTTTTGGATCGAGGGCAAGGCCGTTATGAGCCGGCGTCGGTCAAGTTGGGGCGTCGGAGCCAGGATGACGTGGAAGTCTTGGAGGGACTCACAGTAGGAGATCGCATCGTCACCTCAGCGAATTTCTTATTGGACGCAGAGAGCAAGTTGGCATCGACGTCGAGCATGCAGGCCATGATGGGACGGATCGGCATGGCCGATTGGCAGATGCGCGGCGCGCATGAAGGCAAGATGGAAGGCATGCCGGGCATGGAGATGGGAAGCAAGAACGACGTGTCAATGGTTCAGACCCGCCAGAGGGACGGACTCACGCTCTCACTAACAACGGCGCCGGAAAAACCAAAAGCCGGTAACGTGCTGCTCCGGCTCAACGTGACGGAGCAGGCCGGCAAACCGGTGACGAAAGCGCAAGTCCTGTTCGTGTATACGATGCCGATGCCGGGCATGGCCGATTCCAAGACCCCGGCTCGCCACACCAAGGATGGGCTCTACGAAGGTACGGTGACGTTCGGCATGGGCGGCACCTGGGTGGTGACGGTCAACATGACGGTACCAGGGCGACCGCCTATTGCGGAAAAGTTTCAGTTCTCGGTCGTCGGGGGAGGCATGTAATCCATCATGATCGCGCGACTCATTGAAGGAAGCGCCCGCAATCCCGTCTTGGTCATCCTCTGTGTGTTGCTGTTGGCAGGCTGGGGAGGCTGGGCGGTCTTGCAGGTTCCGTTGGATGCAATTCCGGATCTGTCCGATGTTCAGGTGGTCATCTACACCGAATGGCAGGGACGCAGCCCCACGTTGATTGAAGACCAGGTCACCTATCCACTCGTCACGTCCCTACTCGCTGGGCCGAAAGTGAAACGAGTGCGGGGGGTCTCTGAATACGGGGTCTCGTACGTCTATGTGATCTTCGAAGATCGCACAGACTTGTATTGGGCGAGGAGTCGCGTATTGGAATACCTGCAGAAACTCACCGGGAAGCTTCCGGCTGGCGTCACGCCGTCGTTGGGACCGGATGCCACGGGAGTCGGGTGGGTCTACCAGTACGCGTTGGTGGACGAGTCCGGGACGCACGATCTGGCACAGCTCCGCAGCCTTCAGGACTGGTACTTGCGCTATCAACTGGAAAGTGTGCCCGGCGTAGCAGAAGTGTCAGCGATCGGCGGGTTTGTCAAACAATATCAAATCGAGGTGGACCCGAACACCTTAGCCGCCTATCGGTTGCCGATCAAGACGATCATTGAGGCGGTCCGCAACAGCAATGCGGAGGTGAGCGGCCGTGTCTTGGAAATGGCCGGCACGGAATACGTGATTCGCGGGCGCGGCTATCTGCGCTCGGTTGAGGATATTGAGCTGATTCCCGTCGGGACAGATGGCCGCGGCACGCCCGTCTTGATTCGGGATATCGCTCATGTCCACATCGGGCCGGACCAGCGCCGAGGCATTGCTGAGTTAGACGGTAAGGGCCAGACGGTGGGAGGCATTGTGATCATGCGGGCCGGCGAGAATGCGCTCGCTGTGATCGAACGAATCAATGCACGACTGCATGAGATCACCCCAGCCCTGCCTCATGGTGTGCGGATTATTCCCACCTATGATCGGTCTGACCTTATTCATCGGGCCATCGCCGTGCTCCGCGAAAAGCTCGTGGAGGAGAGCATCATCGTCAGCTTGGTCGCCATCGTCTTTCTGTTTCATCTGCGCAGCGCCCTGGTGGCGATTCTC
>JBDSKU010000477.1:0-28207 GCA_039916745.1 Nitrospiraceae bacterium | reverse complement strand
GCCGCTCCGGTGTTGGCGCACCATCCGGATCTCGACGAGGTCTGGACGATTACAGGCCGGGAATCTCTGGGCGAACTGGTGTCGATCTTTCGCCGGGCCGTCGATGCCGTGGTGTTTCTCAAGCCCTTCAAGCGTTTGATGTGGGCGGCGTTTCTGGCGCGAGTTCCACTTCGAGTGGCGACGGGTTATCGCTGGTATAGCCTGTTGGCAAATCGTCGGGTCTATCAACATCGGAAAGATTTTTCCAAACATGAAACCGAATACAACGTCGGCATGCTCGCGGGGCTCGGGTTACAGCCTGGCATCGTCTCTCCGCCGAGCCTCGTGCTGACTGAAGATGAACGAGTACAGGGACAAGGGCGGTTGCGTGGCCTGGCGACACCCAGGGTGGTGCTCCATCCAGGCGGGTTTGCCGCTAGGCGCTGGCGAGTGGAGCATTATCATGCACTCGCGCATGAGTTGCATCGGAAGGGCGTGGGGGTGGTGTTGACCGGAAGCCTGACGGAAGCAGAGATGTTCAATGAGCAGTCGAATCGTGCGGTGCCGCTTCCCGCTTCGGTCCTCAATCTCATGGGGCAGTTATCGGTGCGCGAGTTGATGTCCGTGATTGCAGCTGGTCACGCGGTGGTGTCCGGAGCCACAGGGCCAGCCCATATGGCCGCAGCGTTCGGCGTGCCCAACGTCAGTCTGTTCGATCCGCGGCGGAATAATCTTCCGACTCGCTGGCAGCCGCTCGGCAAGGGAGTGGTGTTGCGCCCCGATGTGCCGACTTGCGAAAAATGCATCTATGAAGCCTGTCCCTATTGGGATTGCCTCGACAGACTGACGGTAGAAGCGGTTGCGCAGCAGGTGCTTCAAGCGGTTGGAAACTCTTCACCGCTGAAAGTGCTTCATGTCTAAGCTGTCGGTCTACGTCATCGCCTATAATGACGAACCCAATATGCGGGCCTGCCTTGAGTCTGTCGCGGGCTGGGGCGATGAGCTGGTCGTCGTGGATTCTCATAGTACCGATCAGACCGCTGTGATCAGTCGTGAGTTCACGGACAAGGTCTATCAGGTGGACTTCAGTGGGTTCGGCGATTTGCGCAATCAGGCTGTCGCCCTTACGACCCATGAGTGGGTGTTCAGCCTGGATAGCGATGAGAGGATGACGCCTGAGCTTAAGGAAGAGATCCGGTTGTTGCTTGAGCGTGGACCGGAGGCAGATGCCTACTTTGTCCCACGAAAGAATTATTTTCTAGGCCGGTGGATCAAACATTGCGGCTGGTATCCGGACTATCGGCAACCGCAATTGTTTCGAAAGGCACGGTTCCGGTATCGCGAAGAGCTGGTCCATGAGAGCTTCGATTGTGAGGGGGCGGTCGGACATCTCACGCGCCCCGCATTGCAGTATCCCTTCCGCGACATCGATCACTATGTGGCGAAACAGGATCGCTACTCGGATTTGATGGCCCGTCGCATGGTGGAGCGGGGCAAGCGGTTTTCCTCTCATCAACTGATCACCCATCCGCTCGGAGCGTTTCTCAAAATGTATGTGCAGCATGTGGGCTTCCTCGACGGGATGCCCGGCTTGATTCTTTCCGGACTCTATGCCTATTACACCTTCATGAAGTATGCGAAATTCTGGGAGTTGGATCGAGACCGTGATATGACGGTGAAGTCATGAGACTAGCGGTAGAGCGGCAGGCATGATGAAGGTCAGCGGGTTTACATTTGTGCGGAACGTGGTGAAGTACGACTATCCGGTCGTAGAGTCCATTCGTTCTGTTTTGCCAGTGGTCGATGAATTCATCGTGAATGTCGGGCGATGTGACGATGGTACGCTGGAGCTGATTCGCTCGATCGGCGACCCAAAGGTCAAAATCGTGGAGTCAATCTGGGATGAGACGCTGCGGAAAGATGGCCTGATCTATGCGCAACAGACCAACATTGCGTTGTCACATTGTACCGGAGATTGGGCGCTGTACATTCAAGCTGACGAGGTTGTCCACGAGGACGACTTGCCTGCCATCCAAGAGGCGATGCGCCGTCATCTCGGCAATCCTAATGTGAAAGGGCTCTTGTTTCGGTATCTGCATTTTATTGCGGACTATTGGACGACGAATCCCTGGTTCTATCACAAGGCCGTGCGGATCATTCGGAATAACGGTGAAGTCGAATCTTGTGGCGATGCGGTGGGGTTTCATCTCAAGGCGACACAGCAATATCTCCAGGGCGGACCGAAGGAATGGATTGCTCCATCGGGCGGGCGCGTTTTTCACTATGGGTGGGTGAAGGACCCTCAAACGATGACGGAGAAAAAACGGGAGCAAGTGACCGTCTATCATGGAGGCCAGGTTCCTGCTGCAGAGGCCAAGCAACTGGCGCACGACAGCTTTCAGTTCGAGGACTATGCCATGTTGAAAGAGTTCGGTGGGTCGCATCCGCTCGTCATGCGGGCACGCATTGGGGCAGCCAAGCGATGGGCACCCCGGAGGAGCCGGTGGCTCAATTGGATCTTCTACCGGGAAGTGGTTCGCCGAGGCTTTCGTGGATAAGCCCAGGATGCGGAAAGACTATTGTTGCCTCGGTAAGGCGCAGCGAGCAGGACGTTCGCGATGATTGCCGATTTGTCTACAGGATGCTCAAAAAGGCCGTCCAGCGCGGCCGCAGCGAGCGAGAAGGCGAGGCGTACCCTTGGGGTACGTCGAGTCTCTGAGCGATGCGAGAACAAAGCTGGCGGACTTTTTCAGCATCCTGTTAGAGGAGGTGTGCTTCGTGATAGCCATAAATAGGCCAACAGTGGCATGTGTGGTCATCACGAAGAATGAGGAACGGAATATTGCCGATTGCCTGACGTCGGTTCGGTGGGTGGATGAGATCATCGTGGTCGATGCGGAAAGCCGCGATCGGACTGTCGAGCTAGCCCGTGCCAGTGGAGCAAAGGTCTCTGTACGTCCTTGGCCCGGTTTCGGTCTGCAGAAAAATTTCGGGATGGCACAGGCGTCGTCTGAGTGGGTGCTGATCCTCGATGCCGATGAACGGGTGAC
Organism: Nitrospiraceae bacterium; assembly: GCA_039916745.1. GTDB lineage: Bacteria > Nitrospirota > Nitrospiria > Nitrospirales > Nitrospiraceae > Palsa-1315. The sequence continues at coordinate 25,178 of JBDSKU010000477.1, read as the reverse complement.
TGAAGAGCTTCGTGGAGAGGTGCGGACCTGCATCGAGCGATGGAGGCCTGGCGCACCTGTGGCCTATCGGATCCCGCGCAAGAACTTTTTCTATGGCGCGTGGGTGCGAGGGGGCGGAGTCTATCCCGATTATCAAGTGCGGCTGTTTCGTCGTGGGCTGGCCCAGTATAACGATGTCGCGGTGCATGAAAATCTTCTTGTCGAGGGGGAGATTGGGACATTGGTCGAGCACCTCGATCATCATACGGAGCGGCGCATTCAGGATCACTTCAAGAAGTTCGGGCTCTATACCACGCTGGCGGCACAGGAGAAGGCCAAGAAGGTTAGGAAGGTTCGCTGGAGCGACCTGGTCTTTCGTCCCCTGGTGGTGTTCCTCAAGACCTATGTCTTGAAAAATGGGTTTCGCGATGGGGTGCGCGGACTCATTGTCTGTGTGTTCGCCAGCATGTACACCTTTGTGAAATATGCCAAGCTGTGGGATGTCACCAGGCAGGCGGCTTCTCACCCGGATGCCAGATAGTGGCCACGCGAATTCTCTACGTGCATGGGGTTGAAGCCATCGGAGGGGCGGAGCGCGATCTGATGGCTTTGTTGCAGACCCTCGATCGACACAAATGGGAGCCGCATGTGGTCTGTCCAGGGACGGGGCCCTTCCACGATCAGCTCCATGCGATCGCAGTTCCCACTCATGCACTCAGTCTCCCTCCCTGGAGAAAGCTCCGTGCATTCTTTCAGCGCCGGTCGGCAGTTCGGCGTCTGGAGGTTCTTGTGCATCAGATCGACCCTGCCATGATCCATGTGAACGATATCTGGTGGGTGCCCCATACTGTGAGGGCCGTACGCGGTCTATCGAAGCCCCTGCCGATCGTGGCGCATGTGCGGCAGGAAATCGAGCCGGCGAAGGTACGACGGTATCAGCTTGATCGAGTCGAGGCCGTCATCGCCATCTCTCGGCAGATTGAACAGTCATTGATCGCTGGCGGGGTGTCGGCTGGTAAGGTGCGGACTATTTACAGCGGCATTGATCTCTCGGAGAAACCACTCGCGCGCGACGATCAGTCAATGCGCCGGATGATCGGGGTTCCGGAAGGAGCGGTTCTGGTCGGCACCGTCGCCAATCTGTTCCCACGAAAAGGCTATGAGGTCATGCTTCGGGCCATTCCGGCGATTGTCCGTGCCATCCCCACGGTGCATTACGTGATCGTGGGCAGTGACGATCACGACTATGCCGATCGATTGAAGCGGCTCGCGCAGGAGCTGAAGATCGCTGACCGCGTACACATCGTTGGCTTTCAAGACCCGGTTCAGCCCATCCTGGCCTGCCTCGATCTGTATGTGCACCCGGCACTGATGGAGGGATTTGGGATTGCGGTGGTCGAAGCGATGGCTATGGGGAAAGCCGTGGTTGCAACCACGACAGGAGGGCTTCCCGAAGTCGTGGCGCAGGGAGAGACGGGCCTACTTGTGCCTCCGGGAGATGTCGAATCATTGGCGGCAACCGTGGTGTCTCTCCTGGAAGATCGAGCTCGTCGAGAACAGATGGGCCGAAACGGAATGGCGCGTGCGCAGGAGCGATTTAGTCTCGATGCGTCCGTTCTGAAGATGGAGCAATTCTACAGTGAAGTATTGGGAGTCTAGAAAGCAGGAGGAACGTTCTGGCGTAATTTAGGGATTTTGGGGTTCACATGGGTAGGACGTTAGAAAGCGTGACGCACGGGATACTCAACATGGCCATCCAGCAAGGCCGCAGCGAGCGAAGGGCCGAGGCGTACCCTTGGGGGTACGTTGAGGCCCTGAACGATGCGAGAACGACGCTGGTGGACTTTTTCAGTATCCCGTGAGAAGGGGCGAGGATGAGAATCGGTTTTGATGCGAATCCGATGGTGGGTGATATGGGTGGGGTTGGGTGGCACAGCTACCACTTGCTTCGTACGATGTTGGCACGGCAAGAAGGCCTCGATTTTGTGGCCTATGCCAAACCAGGCGCCGAGCGGCCTGATTCGTTGGCTGCATGGCCGGGCGTTGAGCGGCTGCAGTGGGTGAACTCGAGCCGCTGGGGGATGGGAAAGCGGGGCTCGTCCGATCAATTGGATTTGTACCATGGGACCAATTTTCGGATGCAGGCAGTCGGGCGATTTGGCGGAGTGGTGACTATTCACGATCTCTGGTTGGATCGCCACCCCGAGTTCTCGAAGAAGATGTTGGGCCAGTGGCCGTCGTCGTTTAAGACAAGGCAAACGGCGTTGCGAGCCAGAAAAACGATCACGGTGTCCGAGTTTTCCGCGAGAGAACTCGTGGAGCTCTATGGGTTGAAACGCGAGCATATCAGGGTGATTCCCAACGGCGTATCGGACGATTTTGTGCCACGTCGTGATGAGCAGGCGATGGCGGAGTTGCGGAAACGGATCGGTCTGAAGACTGAACGATTTGTCTTATTTATCGGAGGGGCGGACCCGCGTAAGAATCACCAGACGTTTCTTGAAGGCGCTGAGATGGTGCGGAGAAAGCTGGGGGCGAGAATGTTGGTCCTGGTCGGCTCGCCCATCCATCCGTTTGGAAACTATGAAGAGACGGCTCGGCGGCGTAGCTTGCAGGAAAAGGCGCTCTGTCCAGGGAGGCTGTCCACGAGCGATCTGCAGTTATTGTATTCCGCTGCCGATCTGTTTGTGTTTCCGTCGCTGTACGAAGGGTTTGGGATGCCGGTTTTAGAAGCGATGGCCTGTGGGGCGCCGGTGCTCACGTCCAATTCGACCGCGCTGGCAGAAGTCGCAGGCGATGCGGCGGTGTTGGCAGATCCTCAGGATCCGCGAGCGCTTGGAGAGGCCATGATTCGTGTGCTGGAGGATGAGTCCCTTCGAGCCACATTGAGGGTCAAAGGATTCGAGCGCGCCAAGCAGTATTCCTGGGAGCAAGCTGGAGCCAAGACCGTCGCGCTATACCGGGAATTGTGTGAAGGAAAAAGCTAAGAACCATCACTGAGTACGCGATGAGAAACGTCCTGATCATCAAGCTGCGCTACATTGGTGACGTCTTATTGGCGACGCCGACTGTGCGTGCGATCAAAGCGGCAAGACCGGATGTCCGGGTCACGATGATGGTGAATCGCGGGACTGAAGGCCTCTTGTCCGGCAACCAGGACCTGGACGAGATCATGGTCCTCGACAAAGGATCGCTGACGGCACAATGGCGGCTTATCGTCGAGCTGCGTCGTCGTCGATTCGACACGGTCATCGATTTGACGGATGGAGACCGGTCTGCGTTTTTGAGCTGGATCAGTGGGGCGCCGGTTCGCATTGGATTCAACGACGAGCATCGTTGGCGCGGGCGGTGTTATACGCAGGTGGTCTTGCCAGGGCCAGGTGTGCAGCATCGGATTGACCGGGACGCGGCCGCATTGAAACCGTTGGGTCTTCACGCAAGCCAGGAGCCTCCCAGATTGTGCCTGACAGGAGAGGATGTCGCGCGTGCCGACCAATTGCTCGGCCGGCTCGGTGTCAGACGAGATCAACCGATCGCCATCCTTCAGCCGGCCGCCCGTTATTGGTTCAAGGCTTGGCCGCACGAACGATTTGCCGAACTCGCCGATCGCCTTGCGAGCGACTATGGCTATCAGGTCCTCATCGGTGGCAGTCGGGAAGACGAGGCATTGGCACAACGCATTCAGGCAGCGGCGAAAAGCCGTCCGATCAGTTTAGCGGGACAGGCGACGCTCAAGGAGTTTGCCGCGATCGCCCAACGCGCGGCGCTATTTGTCGGAAACGATAGCGGCGCCATGCATATTGCCGCAGCCGTGGGCACCCCGATGGTGGCGTTATTCGGCCCCTCGAATCCCGATGAGTGGGGACCGCGTGGCGGACCGGCTGAGGTCATCTACAAGGGGCTTGATTGCCGCGCATGTTTTCATCCAACCTGCATGCGGGAAGAAGGGAATTGCATGAAACAGATCGATCTTGGCGAGGTGCTTGCCAGAATTCAACGGTTGATTCCACTGGGTCGCCGCAGCGGAACATCCGAATCCGCCTGCCGCTGATTGACGAAGGACGCATACACGATGGAAACGGTTGCCTGTATTCTCTGTGGATCCACTGGTGGAACGGCGCGAGTGATCCCGTCCACCGGAGCGTGTAACGCTGACGTCAAGGATGAGACCTTCACTCTGATCACCTGTTCCTGTGGGTTCACGTATCTGAATCCGCGACCGACCCGAGAGGAGATCAAGGTCTATTATCCATCGGAATATTATCCTCCGGCCGAACTCTCCAGTCGGACGAAGGTGGATCGCGTGTTTAAGCGGTTGTCGAAAGTGATGAAGAAGGGGATTCGGGAAGAGTTTTACGGGTATCCCGGTACGAGCCGCAGTTGGGTGGTTCGACTGCTCAGGCGTATCGCGCTCTATCCGGAATATTGGCATTTGCGATTTGCTGGACGCGATATTCTTCCGTTTAATGGCCAGGGGCGATTGTTAGACGTCGGGTGCGGCCCGGGTCGACTGCTCCAAGAGCTTCGCGGGCAGGGCTGGGATGTGTACGGGGTAGATTTCAGCCCGGTCGCCGTCAACCGGGCGCAGAGCGTCGGATTGAACGTGAAGGAGGGCGACCTCTTGACGGCAGGATTTGAGAGCAATTATTTCGATGTCGTGAACTTCAGTCATTCGTTGGAGCATGTGTTTGATCCGGTTGCAACCCTTCAGGAGGCCCGTCGAATCTTGAAACCGGGAGGCCGGGTACTGCTTTTTCTCCCGAACGCAGGGAGTGCCGAAGCGGCATTGTTCGGCGATTGGTGGGTCGCCTGGGATCCTCCACGGCATTTGTTCCATTTCGATCGGCGCTCAAGTGCGAGACTCCTTGAATTGGCAGGCTTTCAGGCTGTGAAGACAACGACCAGCACAAGTAAGTCGTCTTTCCTGGGGAGCGCAGATTGCTATTTCCAGTACGTCGCAAAGAGTCAACGGAAACATGGCAGCGTGTTGCGCCATGTGGCAGGTGTGGGCTGTCTCGTTCTTGGGCATCTTGGATATGGAGGAGAACTCAAGGCGATGGCTGAAAAACCATCCTAAGACATGAAGATTCTATTTGTCGTTGATCAGCTCCAGGACCTGGTTTCCGATCCGTTGTATATTGGTCTCGTGAGGTTATTAGGCCAGGAACAGGTGGTTGATTTTCCCTCCAAGAACATTTTTCACAGACGTGAAGATAAGCGGTGGTTCCTTCCGCAAGTTCCAGACCTCGGGTATTCGGACACCGATATTTGCGATTTGTTGCGGGACAAGGTGTTCGATCTGGTCTGTGTTGCTTCGCACCGGTCTGACTGTCTTGCCAATCTTGAGCGGCTGAGTCAAGCGGTTCCACTCCCGCCCATCGTCTACATTGACGGCGCGGACGATTCGCGTATTCGACATGAAGTGGACGAGCGATTCCCGCTCGCGGCGTATTTCAAACGCGAGTACCGGTGGACTTCGACGTCGAAGTTGGGGCGTTTTGTGGACTGTGCCAGGGCCTTCCATTTCAATCGCCGATTGTTCGAGCGGACCCATCCGCTCACGATGTGTGTGGTGTCCGATGCTATTACTCAGCACCATGGCTGCGCGAAGGATATCGACGTGTCGTTCTATGGCATTGCCTCGCACCAAAAACGAGCGCAAGCCATGACCCTTCTCGAACCGCTGGCGCAGGAGGGGCTGACGGTGGCGGCAGGATTGTATGCGGCGGCGACGGATAAGGCGTATAAGCTCGAAGCGACAACCCTGAAGCGATTAATTGCCAAGATCAGGGATCCTTCTACGGTGCCGGAGGAAATCCAGCGACGAAAACTCTCGCCGGAGGACTATTATCGCGCCCTGGCGAGATCGAAGGTGGCCGTCTCGATACGGGGAGGAGGGTTCGATACGTTGCGCTATTGGGAGATCGTCGCCAGTGGGACCTTTCTGCTATCCGAGAAACCGGACATTGTGATTCCGCATAACTACGAGCACCGTACACATGCTGTCTTTTGCCAATCCGATTTGAGTGATTTACAGGAGTTAGTCCGGTACTATGCCTCCCACGATGCCGAGCGGGAAGCCATTGCAGGCGCAGGGCACGCCCATCTGTTGAAGTTTCATGCCTGTGAACCGCGCGCCGCGCAGTTCTTGGAGATATGCCGGAACGCTTTGTAGGGAACGCGATGAAGAAAATTAGTCTTGTGATCCCTGTGTATAACCAGCTGGACTATACGAGGCAATGTCTCGAATCCATCGCGCGCTGCACGGAGCAACCCTATGAACTCATCATCGTGGACAACGCATCGACCGATGGGACGCAGGAGTTTCTGCGCGACGTGAAGGCGACGGTGATTACGAATCAACAGAACCTCGGCTGCGCCAAGGCGTGGAATCAGGGCGTGCGCGCCAGCCACGGCGAGGTTATCGGTATTCTGAATAACGATATAGTTGTGACGAAGGGCTGGATCGAAGGCTTGCTGGAATTTATGGAGCAGGCGGATCACGGGATTGTGAGCCCTGCGGCACGCGAGGGGCACCTGAGTTACGATTTGAACGCCTATGCCATCGAATTTACGCGATCATGCAAGCATGCCACGCGGGCAGCGTTATATGGCGCCTGCCTGATGATCAACCGCGAGGTCTTTGATCGTGTCGGTTTGTTCGATGAGGCGTTTGCCTATGGGGGATGCGAAGACATCGACTTTTATTGGCGCGCGCAGGCAGCCGGATTCTCGGTCGGCATGACGGGATCGGTGCTCATTCATCATTTCAGCATGGTGACGCAGGATGCCATTAAGCGATCCGAGACCAAGGTATACCCCGCCGAAAACCTTGCCCATTTTAAGAAGAAGTGGAATCGAACCGTGCGTGGCAATTGGGCTGCACGGCGCTGGACCGATCTCAGGAATAAATGGACCAAGCGGTACGAACGATTTCGCTATGGGCATACGCTAATCGAGAAATGTGATGGATAAGATGATGATGGGGTTTTTGACGTATGACCGCTGCCCGTTCGAATCGACGGTAGATTGTCCCTGCCAATGTGCCGCTCATGCGGTCGCGTTCCCTTCCCTATAGCTGCAGAACCATCTGAATCGTTTTTTTGTGTCGCCAAGTTTCACCCACGACCCTCCGTGGACCTCAGTGCGATAATTTCTCTTGACTCACAATGGCTTGCATGTTCATATCGTGAACGCAGCGCTCTGTTGGGGTTGTGCTCATGAACGTGCAAGGTCAACGGGATCTCCTTTTGCTCTCTGAAGTCGAGCGCGACGCTGGCGTGACGCAGCGATCACTCTCGACGAAACTTGGTGTGGCGCTTGGCCTGACGAATCTGTATCTCAAGCGTCTCGCTCGCAAGGGCTGCATCAAGATCACCACCATCCCTCGCAACCGCATTCAGTATCTGTTGACTCCGCAAGGACTCGCCGAAAAGTCTCGGCTGACCTATCTCTACATGCAGCACTCCCTCTCGTACTACCGAGACATGCGTGCTCGGCTTAAAGAGATGATGTCCAGGCTCAATGGTTCTCATGGTCAGAGGGTGGTGATTTACGGAACGACTGAGTTAGCCGAATTGGCCTATCTGTCGCTTCGAGAGATGAATGTCGAGTGCGTGGGATTCATTGACGGAAGCTCGCGTGAGTCGTTTCTTTCTTGTCCCATTTCTTCACCTGACAAGGTGAGTCGATGGCAATTCGATTGGGTGTTGATTACTGATCTCGATCAAGCGGCAGCGTGTGAGGAAGAGTTGGTGAAGGTGGGAGTGCCACGAGAAAAAGTCCTGAGCCTCGGTCTGCCCGCATAAGGCGTAGCGCGTCCTCGCGTAGTCGACATGTTTGTGGGGCGTGCAATTTGAAACTGTAAGTGAAAGGGCGGAGCTGCGTCTGTAACCGGTCTATTTGGGTGAAGAGGTTTGCTTTGGTTTGTAAAGAGATGCTCGTCGCCGTAGTCAGATTCAGAGCGCTGAGGGTTCAGTGATGGCTAATATTGGCCTGATCACGTATCTGCGCACCAAACAAACGACATGAACCAGACCAACCAGACAAACGGTTCACGTTGGTATGCATTGCGAACGAAGTCACGTCATGAAAAGATCGTGCGCGACCAGCTTGCGACTCAGGGCATCGAGCCGCTATTGCCGACGGTCAAGCGTCTCAGTCAATGGAAGGATCGGAAGAGGGAAATTGAAGTCCCGCTCTTTTCAGGCTATTGCTTCGTCCGTTTTGCATCGGAGCAAAAGCTGCCGGTGTTGAAGACGATCGGTGTGGTCGATATTGTCGGGGCCAGCCATTGCCCGGAGCCGATTGCGGATGAAGAAATTGCCGCACTCAGGACCCTGATGACCAGTGTGTTGCCCTACGACTCGCATCCGTATCTGCAGGAAGGTATGCAAGTGGAAGTAATTCGAGGTCCGTTGCAAGGGGTTCGCGGGATTCTCTTGCGCAAAGAAAAACACCATCGATTGGTACTGGGTGTTCGCCTCATTCAGCAAGCCGCAGCAGTAGAGATCGATGTGAACGATGTGGTGCCGGCCTAGGCATCTGTTCCACGATCGTATGCTCCTTTCCCGACATTTGGCCGTTGCATGATGAACCCAGCCGCTGTATCTCCGCAGCTTTCCCCTTCACCGTCTCTTGGCCAGAGAGCGATGCTCAAGAAGCAGGCCATTCGGGATCGATTCGACCGGTTAGCATCGGAACGAGAAGTGTGGCAACGGCGGGCGTCCTGCTATTACAGCGATCAGCGCCGCTATCTCCGGTTTTTGATACCGGAGGGCATGAGGGTGTTGGAAATTGGATGCGGGTTGGGTGATCAGCTTGCGGCGCTCAAGCCACGGCGGGGATTAGGTATTGATCTCAGTGAGGCCATGGTCAGGGAAGCGTCCAGGCGCCATCCGGAATTAGAATTTCTGATCGGAGATGGAGAAGCGCTGGCACTCGATGAGACCTTCGATGTCATTCTCCTCGTCGATCTCGTCGGACATGTGCTCGACATTGAAGCGACGTTGAAGCAGCTCCGTCGCTGTTGCACGCCCACAACCCGTATCGTCGTGGCCTACTACAATTTTTTGTGGGAACCCTTCTTGGGCTTGTTGGAGCAGGTGGGCCTGAAAATGCCGCAAGAGGAGCAAAACTGGCTTTCGCCTGCGGATATCAGAAATCTTCTCAGGCTGGCCGACTTTGAGGTTGTGAAGGCGGAACGGCGTCTGTTGATGCCTCTGGGCATCCCGATTCTTTCGAGCATCGTGAACCGGCTGCTAGCCTATCTTCCAGGACTGACGCATCTGTGCCTCTGTCACTATATGGTGGCCAGGATGCGCACCGCGACTACGCATGAACCGCAGACGGTGACGGTCGTCATCCCCTGCCGCAATGAAAAGGGGAACATCGAGGCGGCTGTCGCGCGTCTTCCTTCTTTTGGCCGTCATCAAGAGGTTATCTTCGTCGATGGCCATTCGACGGATGGAACTCCCGATGAGATTCAGCGGGTGATCGCGCAATATCCTGAGAAAGACATCACGTTGCTCGTGCAAGATGGAAAGGGCAAGGGCGACGCCGTGCGCAAGGGCTTTATGCATGCCACGGGGGACATTCTCATGATTCTCGATGCGGATCTCACGATGCCTCCAGAAGACCTCCCTAAATTATATGAGGCGATTACGAGCGGCAAGGGGGAGTTCATCAATGGAAGCCGACTGGTCTATCCCATGGAACACGAGGCCATGCGCTATCTGAATCTGTTGGGGAATAAGTTTTTCAGCATGGCGTTTTCCTGGTTGCTCGGTGAACGGATTAAGGACACGCTCTGTGGAACGAAAGTATTGTTCCGAAGTGACTATGAACGCATTGTCGCGAATCGATCATATTTCGGCGAGTTCGATCCCTTCGGTGATTTCGATCTGCTGTTCGGGGCGTCCAAGCTCAATCTCAAGATTCTCGAAGTGCCCATCCGTTACCAGGAGCGAACCTACGGGACCACCAATATCCATCGCTTTACGCATGGGTGGCTCCTGCTGAAGATGACGGTGTATGGTTTCTTCCGGCTGAAGGCTGTGTAATGTCCGATGAGATTTTACGGCGGCACCAGATGGTCTGGCAGGAGAAGCCCGTGCTCCGGATGCTCTACGGGGAATGGTATCGAGAGATTGCCGGATGGCTTCAGCCGGGACCGACCCTCGAAGTCGGTGGTGGGACAGGGAATCTCAAGGAATGTGCGCCGTCCGTGATCTGTACCGATATCGTCAGGTTGCCGTGGTTAGACGCTGTCGTGGATGCGCAGCGGCTCCCATTCACAAACGGGAGTTTTGCCAACATCGTGCTTTTTGACACCCTGCACCATCTTGAAAATGTTCGATACTTCTTCGATGAGGCACTCCGTGTGCTGCGGCCTGGCGGCCGCATCATCATTATGGACCCATATATCTCGGTCTGCTCGTGGCCCGTCTACCATTTCCTGCATCCAGAGCCGGTGGATTTCAGTCAAGATCCTTTTGCCTTGAGCCCTACGAGGTCTGCCCGAAAACCATTTGACGCGAACCAGGCCATTGCGACGATCCTGTTCGAACGATCACGCCGACGGTTTCATGAGCTGTATCCAGCTTTGAAGAAACTCCGGCACCACCGATTGGCCTTCTTCGCTTATCCACTCAGTGGAGGCTTTGACCATCCTTCTTTGATGCCCATGTGGATGGCACGTTCCCTCCTAGCTCTTGAACGCCTCCTGGGCCTATTGAGTCGATACGTCGCCTTTCGCATCCTCGTCGTGCTGGAGAAGGCATCTTCCTGATAGAACCTACGCAATCACGCCAAGACGAGCAGAACCATCGATTCGTCACCGGGCGATCACGGGGTTCTCATGCGCAATAAGAGATGCCACATGGTGGCGCTGGGTATGTGCCTTACTTTGCAGGCCGAGTCGGGCGAGATCGATATCAGCGGGGGCGTTAAATCGTTAACAGTTGATGGGATGGAAATGTCATGCTGAATGACAAGTCAATTTTAGTGACAGGTGGTACCGGCTCCTTTGGGCACACTTTTGTGCCCATGACGTTGGCCAAATATAATCCTCGCAGGCTTGTCATATTCTCGCGCGATGAGATGAAGCAGTGGGAGATGGCCAAACTGTTCAGTGCCGACGAACGGGTGCGGTTTTTCATCGGTGATGTGCGCGATAAAGAGCGTCTCTTGCGTGCTCTCGACGGCATTGATTACGTGGTTCATGCCGCAGCTACCAAGATTGTGCCTACGGCCGAGTACAACCCATTTGAGTGCGTGAAGACCAATGTGCTGGGTGCGATGAATCTGATCGATGCGTGCATCGATCGAAAGGTAAAGCGAGTCGTCGCACTTTCGACCGATAAAGCGAGTAGCCCGGCCAATCTTTACGGTGCAACAAAACTGACCTCCGATAAGCTATTCGTTGCAGGCAACTCTTACGCCGGCCACCACGACTCCCGTTTTGGAGTGGTTCGTTACGGCAATGTGATGGGTTCGCGGGGCTCAGTAATCCCGTTTTTTCTTTCCATCGCCGACAAAGGGGTACTGCCAATTACGGATGAGCGCATGACTCGTTTCATGATTACGCTTGAGCAGGGGGTGGATCTCGTCTGGCATGCGCTTGAGGACATGGTCGGCGGGGAGATCTATGTGAAGAAGATCCCTTCGATGAAGGTGACCGATATTGCCCGTGCAGTTGCGTCCGATGTACGCCAAGACATTGTCGGAGTCCGGCCCGGCGAAAAGCTCCACGAGCAGATGATCGGCTCTGAGGACGCGCTGTATACGTACGAATACAAGGATCACTATAAGATTCTTCCTGCGATTTATAAATGGAGCGAAGATCCCGAGCGTATCAACGGCGGGAAAAAGGTCGCGCCGGACTTTATCTACTGCTCGGATAACAACACCGACTGGATGAGCATCGAGACTTTGCGGACTTGGATTGCTCAGAACCGCGACAAGCTCGGTAAGTTCTGAAGATGATGATCCCCTACGGACGCCAAGACATTTCCGAAGCCGACATCCAGGCGGTAGTGGATGTGTTGCGTTCGGACTTCCTTACTCAAGGCCCTGCCGTACCAGCGTTTGAAAAAGCTATTGCTGGTTACTGCGGCGCGCAGTATGCGGTAGCGGTTAACAGTGCTACTAGTGCATTGCATATTGCCTGCCTTGCGCTGGGCGTGGGGGCAAGTGATTGGGTATGGACCAGCCCCATCACCTTTGTGGCCAGTGCTAACTGTGCACGCTATTGTGGTGCGCGGGTTGATTTTGTGGATATCGATCCGCTCACGTACAACCTAAGCGTAGAAAGATTGGCGGAGAAGTTGACGCAAGCGGAGAAGTCAGGTTGCTTGCCTAAAGTGGTGATCCCGGTACACTTGTGTGGTCAATCGTGCGATATGGCCGGCATCCATGCATTGAGTCAACGCTATGGTTTCAAGATCATTGAGGATGCTTCACATGCCATTGGGGGCAGGTACCGGGGTGAGCCCATTGGCAACGGTCGCTACAGCGATGTCACAGTGTTCAGTTTTCATCCGGTCAAGATCATCACGACCGGTGAGGGTGGTATGGCGCTCACCAATGATTCTGAACTGGCCAAGCGCATGGTGCATCTGCGCAGCCATGGCATCACTCGGGATGCAGCTGAGATGACCCACGCTTCCGACGGCCCCTGGTACTACCAGCAGCTCGAATTAGGTTTCAATTACAGGATGACAGATTTTCAGGCAGCGCTGGGACTGAGCCAAATGCAACGTATAGATGAGTATGTCGGCAAGCGACATGTTCTGGCAGCGTGTTATGACAAGTGGCTAAAAGGTCTGCCCGTCACTACACCGTGGCAACATGCGGAAAGTTACTCTGCCTTACATCTATACGTTGTCCGTTTGCGGCTGGATAGTATGAAGGGTAGCCAGCGAGAGGTGTTTGAATATATGCGGGCCAGCGGTATCGGCGTGAACCTGCATTACATCCCGGTATATCGGCAGCCCTACTATGCGCGCTTAGGGTTCAATTTGAGCGATTTTCCGCAGGCCGAAAACTATTATGCGGAGGCGATTAGTTTGCCGATGTACCCGGGGCTGACGGAAGCGCAACAGGACCTGGTTGTGGCTGCTTTGCGACTGGCGACGAGAGCATGAAAATAGCCGTCATCCCCGCTCGTGGTGGATCCAAGCGCATTCCGCGCAAGAATATCAAGCCCTTTGCAGGAAAACCCATGATTGCTCATTCCATTGCAGCAGCTTGCGAGAGCAATTTGTTCGATCGCATCCTTGTCTCTACGGACGATTGCGAAATCGCCGAAGTGGCCAAAGCCTTTGGAGCCGAGGTGCCTTTCCTGCGGCCAGTGGAGTTATCCAATGACTTCGCAGGCACGACTGACGTGATCGCTCATGCCACCCAATGGATGCTTGACCAACAGTGGCCGGTCGAAGCCGTCTGCTGTCTCTATGCCACTGCACCCTTTGTGCGCGTTGAGGATCTCAACCGTGGTCTTGTGGCGCTGCAGTCTGGTCCCTGGGCTTATGCGTTTACAGTCACAGAGTTTGCTGCGCCCATTTTCCGTTCTTTCCATCTCCACCCTGACGGCGGGCTTGAAATGTTCTTTCCGGATCAGTTCTCCACCCGTTCGCAGGATCTTCCTATGGCGCTGCACGATGCCGGGCAGTTCTACTGGGGACGGCCTACTGCCTGGATAGAGCGCAAACGAATTTTCGATCGGCATTCTTTCCCGGTCATCATTCCACGCTGGCGGGTACAGGATATCGACACCGAGGCAGATTGGCGACGAGCCGAGTTGATGATGAAGGCCATTTCTCAGATCCAGGATGACTGAATCCGCACGGAGCATTTCTGTTTTAAGGCTTGGCGCATGAGAAGAGTCGTCTTTCGCGTCGATGCCTCACGTCAAATCGGCACCGGTCATTTCATGCGTTGCCTGACCTTAGCGGACGCACTGAAACAACGCGGCACACAGATCCGCGTTCTCAGTCGTCACCTGCCAGGGCATTTAAGGGACATGCTGGCGGCAAAGGAGCATGAGTTCATGCCGCTCAATAGCAGCTCAAGCGAGGCGATCTCAGGCGATCTGGCTCAGTCCCACTGGCTTGGCACCAGCCAGCACGTTGATGCGCAAGCCACCGTCCAGGCGCTGTCCGATCAAACCTGGGACTGGCTGGTTGTCGACCACTATGCCTTGGATGCTCGTTGGGAGTCCGCACTTCGGCAAACGGCCAAGAATATTCTGGCCATCGATGACATCGCGAATCGTCAGCACGACTGCGATGTCCTGTTGGATCAGAATCTCTATGCGGACATGGACACCCGTTACACCGGCAAAGTGCCCGCGCATTGCAGGCTATTATTAGGCCCACGCCACGCGTTGCTGCGCGAGAAGTTCCGTCAATTGCGTGAGCAGGTCACGCCGCGTACAGGGCCGGTCACGCGTGTGCTGGTGTTTTTCGGCGGCGTGGATGCTGGCAATTGCACAGCTCGGGCCGTCGAGGCACTAGCTCATATCGGCGGTTACGACTTGCATGTGGACGTCGTGATCGGTGCGCAGCATCCTTGTCGTGAGCAGATTGAGTCTGAAAGCGCTCAGCACCGCTTTACGTGCCATGTTCAAACTGCTCGGATGGCTGAGTTAATGGCGGCTGCCGACTTGGCGATCGGGGCAGGGGGGGCTGCTAGTTGGGAGCGGTGTTGTGTGGGTCTGCCCGCATTGATTGTTGCGCTGGCTGACAACCAAATTGACATCGCGAGAACACTGGATCTGTTGGGTGCGAATATCTATCTCGGCAAGCTAGAGATAGCCAGTGCGCCATTGATGCGCAGGGCAATTCTTGATTTGATGAATGACCAAAGTCGTTTAGCGGCATTGTCCGAAAAATCCTATGCGCTCGTTGATGGGCTGGGTAGTGCTAGGCTCTGTCAAGCATTGGGCTATTGATATGGAAATTTCCGTACTCTGCACCGATCCCAGTCATCCTGTAGTCAAGAGTCTTGGGGGCTGGATTGCCGAGATGTCTTTCAGGGGGCATACCGCCGTACTGTGTTATGACAAAGCGGGGTTACAGGGTGGAGATATTCTCTTTCTTGTTTCTTGCAGCCAGATCATTCGAGGCGCAGAACGAACCAAATATAGGGCTACGCTCGTCCTGCATGCCAGCGATTTGCCGAAGGGCAGGGGGTGGTCTCCATATGTTTGGGCAATCCTGAGCGGAGCGAATCAGATCACTCTTTGTCTCCTGGAGGCAAATGATCCTGTCGATAGTGGTGCAATTTGGATTAAGACAGAGTTCTTCCTTGAAGGCCATGAGCTTCTTCCTGAAATCAATGAAAAGCTCTTTGCCGCCGAACTATCGCTGATGACACAGGCTGTGGAGCAGTTTGGGGCGATCACGCCGACGGCACAGTGCGGTGATCCTGGACCGTATATGCCGAAAAGAACATCAAAAGACAGCCGACTCGATCCCAATAAAACGCTGGCAGAGCAATTTGATTTGCTGCGAGTTGTAGATAATACGAGGTATCCAGCGTTCTTTGACTATCGCGGCAAGCGGTATCTGCTCACGATTGAAAAAGGGGAGAATGAATAAGCGCTCTCACGTAAGGATTGCCGGTCGCCTTGTCGGTTGCGCCTCTACGCCTTTTATCATCGCCGAAATGTCCGGCAATCATAATCAATCGCTTGAGCGGGCGCTTGAAATCGTCGAGGCTGCTGCCAGGGCTGGTGCCCATGCGCTGAAAATCCAGACCTATACGCCAGATACGATGACGATCGATCTGGACGAGCAGGAGTTTCACATCAGCGATCCCAAGAGCCTGTGGGCGGGCACGTCGCTCTACGAGCTCTATAGCAAAGCCCATACTCCGTGGGAGTGGCACAAGCCCATCTTCGACCGGGCACGAGGATTGGGCATGATTCCATTCAGCACGCCCTTCGATGACACGGCGGTAGATTTTCTCGAAAGCCTGGATGTGCCGTGCTACAAGATCGCATCCTTCGAGAATACCGACCTGCCGCTGATTCGCCGGGTCGCTGCTACCGGCAAGCCGCTGATCATCTCTACCGGCATGGCCACTATAGCCGAGTTGGACGAAACTGTTTGCGCCGCACGTGAGGCTGGCTGCAAGGATCTGGTCCTGCTCAAGTGTACCAGCACCTACCCGGCTACGCCCGAGAATACGAACCTTCTGACCATCCCGCACCTGCGCGAACTCTTCGACTGTGAAGTGGGACTGTCCGATCACACCATGGGGGTCGGCGTTGCGGTGGCCGGTGTCGCACTGGGCGCCACCGTGATTGAAAAGCATTTCACCCTCAACCGTGCCGATGGTGGCGTCGACAGCACCTTCTCCATGGAACCAGCTGAAATGGCGCAACTCGTGATCGAAACCACAAGTGCCTGGCAGGCGCTGGGGCAGGTGAGTTACGGTCCCTTGGAAGCGGAGAAGCAGTCGATCCAGTTCCGGCGATCACTCTACGTGGTTCGGGACATTAAAGCAGGGGATCTGTTGACTGATGAGAATGTGCGCGCTATTCGACCGGGGCTGGGGTTGGCGCCGAAATATCTTGAGCACGTGCTGGGGAGACGGGTCAGCAAGGATGTGCAGCGAGGAACGGCGCTTGGGTGGGAGTTGTTAGTGTGAATCAGACGAAGGCGCCGGGAGATGAACTGAGCATCCATGCCGATTGCTACGCGTTCTGATGCGCTTGCTGTTCTGATCGTTGGCTGCGGCAATATTGCCGGCGGCTTTGATGCTGCTCGTGCACCAGATGCCGCACCATGCACCCACGCAGGTGCATTCAGACGTCATGGGCGGTATCGGTTGTCGGCCTGTGTAGATCCCGACGAGACTCGTCGTAGGGAGTTCATGCGCCATTGGGGCATCGCTAGTGGCCATTCCTCAATGGATGCTCTGGTCGAGTCCGGTTCCCGTTTCGATGTGGTCAGTATCTGTTCGCCGACGGACTGTCACGCCAGCGATGTTCTTGCTGCGCTTCGCCTGGAGCCTCGCGTGATCTTTTGCGAAAAGCCCGTCACGCCAAGTGCTGCAACGACGGCCGAGCTGGTTCAGTCCTGCGAAGCGGCCGGCGTACCCCTGGTGATAAACCACACGCGTCGTTGGGATCCGGAGATCACGCGTATTCGCCGCGAACTGGCCAGCGGTGTTTGGGGGTCAGTTCGCACAGTCGTGGGTCTGTACAATAAGGGGGTTCTCAATAACGGATCCCACATGATCGACTTGCTCCATCATCTGCTAGGTCCTGTGAGTGTCGTGGCAACAGGGACTCCGGTATGGGATGGCCTGCCCGATGATCCGTCAGTTCCTGCAATTCTCTCCGGGGTCGAGACCATACCAATTCACCTGGTTTGTGGCCATGCAAGCGACTTCGCTTTATTCGAGTTGCAGATTGTTACGGAGCGGGGGGTGCTGACCATGGAGGAAGGGGGGTTGGCATGGCGGGTACGCCGCACGAATGAGAGTCCGCATTTTCTGGGATATCGAACCCTCGACGTAGGCGAGCGGCATGCAGGGGGCTACCTCTTAGCCATGCTCGGCGCTGTTAGTAACATTCACGAGGCATTAGGCAGTGGGGCCGAGTTGGCAAGTACGGGTCGGTCAGCGCTCGCGGCGCAAGAGATTTGCGAACGAATCAAAGAGAAGTCCGGCCTTGTCCGCTGAACTGCTATCGGGTGCATCCGGCACCTTGGGTCGTGATATCAATGTAAAGGTTCTCTCATGAGCAACAGCCCGATCGACGAACCGCTGGCACTGTTTGGCGGGCCCAAAACTATAGAGCGCCCGTTCAAGCGCTACAATTCGATTGGTCCAGAAGAAGTAGCGGCTGCCAAACAGGTGGTGGAGAGTGGTGTCTTGTCTCAATACCTTGGTTGCTGGACCCCGGACTTCTACGGCGGTCCAAAGGTGCAGGAATTCGAACGGGCCTGTGAGGCGTATTTCGGCGTCAAGCATGTAGTCACTGTTAATTCCTGGACTTCGGGGTTGATCGCCGCCGTTGGCGCCATAGGTATCGAGCCGGGCGACGAAGTGATCGTAAGCCCCTGGACGATGTGCGCCAGCGCGACGGCCATTCTGCACTGGAATGCCATTCCGGTCTTTGCCGACATAGAGTCTGAAACATTTTGTCTTGATCCCGTTGCAGTCGAATCCGCCATCTCGCCCTATACCAAGGCCATCATGGCGGTCGATATCTTCGGCCACTCAGCCAATACGGATGTCCTGATGGCCATCGCCCGCAAGCATGGGCTCAAGGTCATTACCGATGCCGCGCAGGCGCCAGGCGCGATGGTCAAGGGTAAATATGCCGGAACTCTTTCGGATGTCGGCGGGTACAGTCTGAACTTCCACAAGCATATCCATACCGGCGAAGGTGGAATCCTTGTGACCAATGACGACGAGATTGCCGAGCGCCTGCAATTGATCAGAAACCATGCGGAAGCTGTGGTGGGCGACAAGGGCGTGACCAACCTTAGCAATATGATCGGATATAATTTTCGTCTTGGTGAAATTGAGTGCGCGATTGGCATCGAACAACTAAAAAAGCTGAAGGGGTTCGTGGGCACCCGCCAGCATGCGGCCGAGCGCCTTACCTCCGGTCTGCATGGCCTGGTTGGGCTTCGCCCCCCGGTGATCAAGCCAGGATGCACCCATGCCTACTATATCTATCCCCTGGTGCTGGATGAGGAGTTACTGCAGGTCACTCGCGGTCGCATCTATGAGGCGTTGCAGGCAGAGGGTGTTCCGATTGGGAAGAGTTATCAGAATCTTCATCTCTTGCCAATGTACCAGCAAAAGATGGCCTACGGCACCAAGGGATTCCCCTGGACATCTGAGATCTGCAAGCGCGATGTTGATTATCGCAAAGGCATTTGTCCGGTCGCCGAGAAACTTCAGGACAATAGCTATCTCAGCATTGGGATGTGTGTGTATGATTTTTCCAGCGAGGACATTGATCGTATTGTCACGGCGTTTCATAAGGTATGGGATCGGATGAGTAGTCTGGTGGATAAATAGCCCATAGGCAGGATGACCGTAGTGACCAACAATTTTTGCGAGCTGACGGGGGCGCGGACGATACTCACTCCTTTTGCTGAGTCGGACATTACCGAGGAGCATCTTGGCTGGTTGCGCGATCCTGAGGTTGTGCGTTTCAGCAACCAACGCTTACATCAGCATGATTCGAACACCTGCCTGAAATACCTGCGCTCCTTTGACGGGACGGAGAACATGTTTCTTGCGGTCCGTGTGCGAGGCGGCGGGAAAGTTGTTGGCACAATTACGGCGTATGTTTCGCCGACCCATGGTACTGCTGACTTGGGGGTTCTGCTTGGCGATCAAGCGTATTGGGGACGAGGTCTAGGCCTCGATGCGTGGATGACCCTGATGTCATTTCTGTTCGAAAAGAGGGGACTCCGGAAAGTTACTGGAGGAACGGTCAGGTGTAATGTGGGCATGATCAAGATTATGGAACGCTCAGGGATGCATCTTGAGGCAGTGAGGGTACGACAGGAAATTATTGAGGGGGAAGCTCAGGACATTCTCTACTTTGCAAAGTTCAGAGATGACTAGCCTGTCTTCTCCTCTCGCAGTTGTTGCCCATGATGCAGGCGCCACTAATCTTATCCTCGGATGGCTTAAGAATCAGCCCAACCTAACGGTCCGAACCTGTCTGCAGGGCCCGGCCATGGCGTTGTGGTCTGCCACCTTCCCAAATTGGAAAAATGAATCGTTGTCCGACGCACTTGATGGTGCGGCCATGTTGCTGAGTGGCACGGGCTGGGCAAGTGACTTGGAGCATGAGGCACGTCGTATGGCTGGAGCGCTAGGCATTTTCAGTATTGGAGTGGTCGATCATTGGGTCAATTACCGTGAGCGTTTTATTCGCAATGGGGAGGAGGTCCTGCCCGATGAGCTTTTTGTTGCGGATGAAGATGCCCAAACTGAAGCAGTGCGGTGTTTCCCTAATCTGCCGGTAGTGTTGTTGCCCAATCGCTATTTGGAGGGATTGGTTGCTCAGATTAATGCGCTGTCGTCCGAACCAAACGAAAGACCAGGCAGCCATATCTTGTATGTGCTGGAGCCTATTCGGCAGCCTTGGGGGAACAATGAAGAGCCGGGAGAATTTCAAGCCCTCGACTTTTTCTTGGAGCGAGTTGGCGCCCTGGGTTTGGGCCACACCCCTGAAGTTCGCTTGCGTTCCCACCCGTCAGATCCTTCCGGGAAATACGCTTCATGGCTAAGTCGTTCGGGCGAACTCAATCTGACCATCGATACGTCTAGTTCCCTCGCCGAGGCGATTGCCTGGGCCGACTGGGTCGTCGGCTGTCAATCATTTGCCATGGTCGTTGCTCTTCACGCAAATCGACGCGTAATTTCAACCAATCCACCCTGGGCGCCCCGCTGCGCATTGCCGCAGCGGGGAATTCAGCATCTGCGTGATTTGTGACGAGTGCTGTATGAAGTACTGCAAGGTCTGCATCCAGCCGGATACTAGGCCCAACGCGCAATTCACCGACGAAGGCATTTGCCCGGCCTGTCATTATTTCCGTCAGCTCCAATACGTTGATTGGCAGGAACGCTACGAGATACTGGAAGATCTTCTTCGTCAATATCGCCGCAGATCTGGGCAGTATTTCGATTGTATTATCGGAGTGAGCGGAGGAAAGGACAGCACGCGCCAAGCACTTTGGGTCAGGGATAAGCTCGGCCTCAGGCCATTGCTGGCTTGTCTGAGTTACCCTCCACAGCAAGTCACTCAGCGTGGCGTGGACAATATCTCGAATTTGATCGAGCTGGGGTTCGATGTCGTGCTGTCGGCACCCGCGCCGGGTACATGGCAACGTCTCATGCGCGAATCCTTTGCCCGTTTTACCAATTGGGCGAGATCTACCGAGTTGACGTTGTTCAGCTCGGTGCCCCAACTGGCGATTCGGTATGGCATTTCGCTGATCCTGTGGGGCGAGAACCCGGGCCTGCAGTTGGGTGACCTGAAAACGCTAGGGCGTACCGGTTACGACGGTAACAACCTGCGCTACATGAATACCCTGTCTGGTGCCGCAGCTGACTGGATGATTGATGCCGGTTTGCCTCCGGAAGATCTGATTCCCTATCGGTATCCCTCGCCCGAGGAGTTCGACGCCCATGGCCTGCAGATCGTGTATCTAGGCTGGTTTCTTGGAGACTGGTCTCTTGTCAACAACGGAATGTATTCCGTTTCCAATGGCTTGCAAATCCGCGAGGATACCGTTGAGAACACAGGAGATCTTTTTGGTGTCACCGCGCTGGATGAGGACTGGGTCACACTGAATCAAATGATCAAGTACTACAAGTTTGGTTTTGGCCGGGTGACAGATTATGCCAATGAAGCAATTCGCCAGGGCCGCATGACGCGTGAGCGGGGAATCGAACTTGTCGAGCGTTACGACGACTCATGCAGTGACGAATATATCGGAAGTTTTTGCGCCTATATCGACATTCCTGTCACCGAGTTCTGGAAGCAGGTGCATTCATCCGTCAACAAAGACTTGTTCCGCATAGAAGAGAATGGCTCCATTCATCGAAAATACAAGGTAGGGGTCGGCTTGTGAGTTCGAGGACTGTCTGCGTTGTGGATTATCACATGGGCAACCACGCTTCTGTGGTTCATAGTTTACGTGAACTGAATTATCGTGTGCGTGTCAGCAACGATCAGGCCGTCTTAAATGAAGCGGATGTGCTGGTGCTTCCGGGAGTCGGTGCCTTCCCAAGTGGAATGAAAGCGCTTCACAGCCTCAGTTTGGTTAGTTATCTGCAGGAGCAAGCCCGCTTGCAGCGCCCAATCATCGGCTTCTGCCTGGGGATGCAACTCCTTGCCGATGCTTCGTACGAGCATCAGTACACGACGGGGCTTGGATTGATCCCGGGCGAGGTGGTGCCGCTGATCAACCCGCAATGGCATATCGGTTGGAATTCTATCGAATGTGTCCTGCAGGACCCGTTGTTCCAGGCTAGTGATGGACAAGTGTTTTATTTCAATCACTCCTTTGCTTACCGGGGGCCATCGGAATATCAGATTGGTCTATCGAGGCATCACAAGGCTTTTCCTTCTGTTGTTCGCCGGGGTAGTGTCGTGGGATTGCAGTTTCATCCTGAAAAGAGTCAGAGGCCAGGAAAGGAACTGTTGAAAAGTCTGATTTCAGGATTGTGTCATGCTTAAGAAACGTTTGATTGGAACAGTCATTGTGAAAAATGGCTGGGCGGTTCAGTCGTTTGGCTATCGGCGCTATTTGCCGTTGGGAAAGCCAGAATGCCTGGTCCAAAACCTGGACCGATGGGGCGCGGATGAAATCTTCGTTCTGAGCATCGATCGATCCTCCGGCCGGCTAGGTCCCGACTTCAAGCTCCTGGGGCGACTGGGGCAATTGGGTCTGGGAACACCGCTGATATATGGTGGCGGAATCCGATCAGTGGAGGATGGTTTGCAAGTGATTAGGTTAGGCGCGGACCGCCTCTGTGTCGATGCCCTTCTGCACGATGATGTTGAAATTGTGCGGGGGTTGTCACGCCAACTTGGGGCGCAGGCGGTGATTGCCTCGTTGCCGCTTTCCTATCGCGATCAGCGTATCGAATGGCTGGATTACCGCACAAAAGTCTCAACTCAAGTTTCGGCTAAAGATCTGGATGCCGTCACATTGGGCATAGTCTCGGAACTACTCGTCATTGATTGGCAGCATGAAGGGCAGCCCGGAGGCTTTGACCGCAGGTTGAGTGCCCATGCTTCACTTCCGGCTGAAATCCCTCTAATCGCTTTTGGCGGGCTGAGTGAGCCTGGTCAGCTGATTGAGCTCCTCTCGCAGCCGCGCATGGCTGCCGTGGCTGTGGGAAACTTTCTGAGCTATAGGGAGCATGCCATTCAGAAGATCAAAACGCAATTGATAGGTATGCCAATGCGCCTTCCAAGTTACGAATCAATGTATTCCCTCACGACTGATGTCTAATCCACAGGTTTGTCGTCGTTGTTTTTATTCTACGGACCATCCGCTCGGACTCATGCTGGATGATCAAGGCCTTTGCTCCGGATGCCTCATTCATGAAGAAAAGGATAATCTCGATTGGGCACCTCGGTGGGAGAAGTTGACCCAGCTTGTGGCACCATATCGCAGTACTGACGGCCGAAATTACGATTGCATCGTTCCTGTGACCGGCGCACAGGATTCTTACTACATCATTTACATGGTGAAGGAGCGGTTGGGTCTCAATCCATTGCTAGTGACCTATAACAAATATTTCAATACGCCGCTCGGTATCCGCAACCTTTCGAATCTTCGCATTCGATTCAACTGCGACATCCTTTGTCAGAACGTCAATCCCGTTTCGGTAAAGAATATTACCCGGAGCACTCTGCTGCAGTTCGGCAGTATGTACTGGCCTATTTTAGCGGGCCAAACGGTATTCCCGGTTCAGACGGCTGTTCGATATAAGGTCCCATTAATTATCTGGGGTGCTCACCAGGGGCTTGAGCAGGTTGGGATGTTTTCCCATGAGCATGAGGTCGAGATGACCCGTCGCTACCGAAAGGATCATGACTTGATGGGACATGAGGCCGATGATCTCTTGTCCATCTTCGATACTCTCAAGGAAGAAGACGTCTGGCAGTATCGCTATCCTGACGATCGCGACCTGAACGCAGTAGGAGTGAAGGGCATCTACTTGGGTAACTACGTAAGGTGGGATCCCAAGGCGCAGCATGAGCAGATGATGCGCGAGTATGGGTACAAGACTTCTGTCTTCAATCGCACCTTTGACTGCTATGATTTTGTCGATTGTTTTAACTATATGGATTTGCATGATCAGCTAAAGCTCTACAAACATGGTTATTCAAAAGTCACCGATCATGTCAGTCGAGAAATTCGATTCGGCAGGATTAGCCGCGAGAAGGGATTACGCCTTATTCGTAAGCACGAACAAGCGCCGCTCAAATATCATGGGCAGTTTTGCGCGTGGCTAGGCATTGCGCCAAAGTCGTTGCAGTTTATGCTCGATCAGCATCGCAATCCAAAGTTCTGGATACAGACTGAGGTCGGAAAGTGGGAGTTTAACGGATGGAGCGCCAGGCATGAGCTAAGAGAAATAAGCGATCATCAAGCGCCTGGATTGTCCGGCAGTTTTGAAGCGACAGATACTCTCGAATACGATCGCAGTGCAGAGTACATCACAATTGGAAAGGGATGGCCATAATGGCTCCTCGTCCGGCTCCAGGTATGACCAGTCTCATTGGAATGGAGGGAGCTGCGCCGTGCGTGAGCGGTCGGTTCCCAATGGAGCATTGGAGCCAGAACGCTTCGATCTCTAACGCCGAAATGATTCGGCAGGATCCAGTGAGGCGGTGGTCATTCCAAAAGGAGCAACAGCAGGTGCTCTCAAATTATTGGAACGCGTCGTTCAGGTCCATAAAGGTGCGGCCGGCTAAGATTGGCTAACCAGGGAGCCAGCAAATGAGCGTGTCTATTTTTCGAAAATTGAAAGATACGGTGGTGGATTACCTGAGTCTACGGTCCATTGAGAAACATCGCTCACGATTGGGTTGGAGGCAAGCGTATCGCTATTCCAACTATCTTGACCATTGTCGCCAAGGTTTTACGGAACGAGCTAAGAGTTGCCCTGAGGTTCAAAAAGCCGTGCAGGATTTTCAGGCTAAGAATGTTGCCTCTTTCTGGACTCAAGAGAATCAACAGTTGGCGCAGTCGATTTTCAGGAAAATTCAAGATGAAGAACAGGCCGGTCTTGAAATTTGGAACGAACGAGGGCAATACCTGAAGGAGATATACACGACGTTCCCGGAAATCGAACAACTCTTCAAGAGATCACTGGAGTCGTTTTTAAAGGAGATATTCAAAGCCAACTTCAAAATATTTTATGGCATGCTCTACAAATCAGAAAATCGCAGAGGAGATCCGGCAGGTTCCGAGTTGTGGCACGCCGATGGAGGCCCCGGGACTTGTGTCATTGTGATGCTCTACTTGAAGGATGTTGAGAAAGAGGATGGGGCCCTTGAATGCCTGCCATGGGACTATTCGTTGGCCACCTACCGAGGCGAGCGTGCGGTGTTCAGGAAAGGTTTGGAGCAGGCAGCCAAAAACAAGAAGGAACTTTCTCGAGAAGAAGTCAGAAAAATTAAATGCGACTAT
>JBDSKU010000476.1:0-3484 GCA_039916745.1 Nitrospiraceae bacterium | reverse complement strand
GCTCATACGCTCAAGGGGTCTGCCTATACGGTTGGATTCCAGTCCATCGGCGATTTGACGCATTATGTCGAAGACTTTATGGGGGCGGTGCGCGATGGCCGCGTCAAGATTCTCCCCGGACATACGGACGTGCTGTTGCGATCGGTCGATGTGGTTCGCCTGTTGATGCGGCGGGATCCCTCGTCCCTCGATATGCTGCGCCAGCGATTTGTTGTGGCGATGCAAGGACTCAAGCAGCTCGATCGGCCAATGGCGGCTCAGGCCGTTGAATCGAGGCCCGCCGTTCATCCAATTGAAGCGCCGGTAGAGCAGGACGCACACGATCAACAAGACAACGAGCCTGCAAAGTCGGCGGAAGGTAAAGTGGCGGAAGATCGTGAAGTCATCCGCGTGAGCCGCGATCGGCTGGAGCGATTGTTGAATCTGGTCGGTGAGCTGGTCATCGGCCGAGGTCGGCTCGAGCAGCGGCTACATATGCTGGAGAATCTTTCGCAGCAAGTTTTAGCCTGCAAGGGGCGATTAGTCGAATCGGTTCGTTCGTTTGAAGAAAAACATACCTTCACGCTTCCTGCTGCGGCTTCGAGTCCGGCGACCGTTCCGTTTCAGGGAGTGACCGGTCTCAGTGACTTCGGTAGTCTTGAATTCGATAAGTACGACGACTTCAATATTTTGGCTCGCCGTATCAGTGAGGTTACGGCAGATATTACCGAGTCGATGACGCAGTTGAGCGGCTCGATTCGCCGTTCGCATGAAGACATGAGTCACCTCGCACAACTGACCCTCGGGATGCGGGATGAAATTGCCCGGGCCCGTATGGTGCCGGTCGGCACGCCATTCACCAGATTTCGTCGCGCCACGCGCGAGATGGCTCGTGCGACAGGGAAAGAGGTATCGCTGGTCACTTCCGGTGAACATACCGAAGTAGACACAGGCGTTGTGGAGCGGCTGGTCGATCCGTTAGTGCATCTTGTGCGCAACGCGGTCTATCACGGGATCGAGCCTGCGGCGGTTCGCGTGTCGAAGGGAAAGCCTGCGGCCGGGACGATTTATCTCCATGCGGCGCATCGCGGGAATGCCGTATTGATCGAAGTAGAAGACGATGGAGCGGGCCTCGACGTTGAAAAGATCAGGGCCAAGGCGGTGGAGCGCGGGTTGATCCGCCCGGAGGTCGCCCGCGTGTTACCGGAATCCGAAGTCATTAAGTTTATTTTCATGCCTGGATTTTCGACGGCTGACCAGATCGGTGATCAGGCCGGGCGGGGGGTCGGCATGGATGTGGTGAAACGTGTCATTGAAAGCATGAACGGCCACATCGATGTCGAATCCATTCGAGGTGTGGGGACGAAGTTTACCTTGAATCTCCCGCTCACATTGCTGATTGCCACGGCGCTCATGGTGAAGGCTGGGAGTGAGCGTTATGCGATCCCGTTGCCGGCGGTGCGTGAAGTCACGATGCTGACAGCTAGTTCGCATCAACGCATGGGCGAACGGTCGATCATGCATATCGGCGATGAGGCGATTGAGGTGCAGCCACTCCAGCAGCTGCTCACTCGAGTCAGTGTGCCGGTGGAAGTCGGGAGACCAGTTGTTATCGTGCGAACGGCCGCTGGAATGATTGGCTTGCTGGTTGATGAATTACTCGGTCGTCAGGAAATCGTCATCAAACCATTGGGGTCGTTTAAGTCGTTGGATCGATCCAGCTTCGGCGGCGCGACCATCGATCCGGAAGGTCGTGTGGTCCTCGTGTTGGATCCGGCTCGACTGCTGGCGCGAGAGGCGCCAGTCGCAGCGGGAACGGAGTTGTCGTTAGCCGCGTCAGCATCCGTAGAGGCCATGATCCCCTATATCGAGGCGCCAGAGCCGAAGGCGTCGGAACCGTTTATTCTCTTAATCGACGACTCCTTGAGCATCAGGAAGTTCGTGGGCCGGATGTTGGAGTCTGCCGGGTATAAAGTCGATACCGCGGTGGATGGAGAAGAAGGTCTCCGTAAAGCATCGGCACACAACTACCGGCTTATCCTGACCGATCTTGAGATGCCGAAGCTCAATGGCTATGAAGTGATTCAGGGATTGCGCAGCCGGGCGCAGACGCAGCAGACGCCGATTATCGTGATGACAACACGAGCCGGAGATAAACACCGGCAAATGGCGCTAAATATCGGTGCGAGCTCGTATATTCCCAAGCCGGTAGAAGAGCGGGCCTTGATTCAGGAAATTGAGCGATGGATTGGTAAAGAGGCCACCGTGCGTCAATAGGCGCTCTACCGCCTGATTCTTCGAATAATTGTTGTTGCCGAGTTGTTGTGAGAACAGGAACGATCATGAGTTTACGAGGTCATCTTAAATCGACGAATGTGCTCGTAGAGACGGCCAGCTTCTTGGTCGTTCGTCTGGGGGAAAGTTATCTGGCATTGCCCGCAGATGGCGTCCACGGGGTCCTTACACCAGAAGAGGCCGGCCATGAACAGGCTGTGACGGCGGCGGGGACGCTCTATCCGACGGTTGATCTTGCTCACTTGCTCTCGGTGGTGGCCGATCTGTCCGGCCCCGAAGTACGGACGGTGTTGTATTCGAACGGGCATTCGCATGGCGCGATTCGCGTCGAGCAAGTGGTTGGCTTGACGGACGTCGAACGAAAGAACTGTCTTCCGTTGCCGCCGCAGTTTCAATGCGATGAACGAAGGTGGTTTGGGGGGATGATGCTGTATGAGGACCTTCTTGTGTTGATCGTAAATCCTGCGTGGATGCTGGGAGAGTTGGCCGAGGTGGTATCTGTGGCCGGGAGGGAGACCTCGCAGCTGGTCACCGCTGGTCCGCTCACAGTTGGTGGATCGTGCTGAGGGCGGCTCGAGGACAGCAGCAGACTCAGACCACGAAACGGTCGTGGAATGTGGTGGTCTTCTCCATTGGCGGGATGAAGTTGGCCGCACGGACGGAAGATGTGGGGGGCGTGTCCCCCTGGACTGACAGTATTCCCGTGCCGAGTCGGACACCGTTCGTGCAGGCGATGTTGAAACGAGACCACCAGGTGATGCCGGTTTATGAATTGGCGAACAGACTGAGTCGCACCTTACAGGGAGATCCGTTGCTGTGTCTGATCGCTCGCCACATCGATGGACCGATGGCGATCTGTATTGATGCGGCGGTACCTTCTCTTGAAACCGTGGATGCTGCCGCGATTCGACCCACTATCAGCGGTGATCTTGAAACGCTCGGGTTAGTCACGATTGGCGGAGACGATGTGGCGATCGTGGCCTTGCAACGACTGGGACGGTTAAGATAGGACCTCGTTCGAGGTTCAAGGTAATGGGGAAAGGAAGCTGAGATGCCAAACGTGTTGGTTGCCGATGACAGTATTGCCGTTCGGAAAGTAGCGGAGCGGTTGCTGACGGAGGCTGGATTTGGAGTCACTCTTGCTGCAAATGATGAAGAGGCGTTGGCCTATTTGGCCAAAGAGAAGCCTGACTTGATCGTCTCAGACGTG
>JBDSKU010000475.1:0-9415 GCA_039916745.1 Nitrospiraceae bacterium | reverse complement strand
CCCGTGTACCAGGTCCATCCTCCCCGGCCGGTATGTGGCGAGACCGCATAGACGTCGGCGGCGACTACGTAGGGTTCTACTTTATAGATTGCGGTCCCCTCTGGAGATCTCGCATGGTTGATCGGGTTGATCATGGACAACAGTTCCCACGCGCGCCGTCCGTCTCCTAACGCAGCGAACGCCATCGTCGCCCAGATCGCCGCATGCGTATACTGCCCCCCATTTTCTCTCACCCCCGGGACGTACCCTTTGATGTAGCCAGGATTCAACGTCGACTTGTCGAACGGCGGATCCAACAGTTGGATCAGCGCAGAATCCCGGCGAACGAGGCGCCGATCCACCGCCTCCATAGCCATGTGCGAGCGCGCGGCATCCCCTGCCCCGGAGAGAACCGACCAGCTTTGTGCAATCGAATCGATCTGGCATTCAGGGTTACTCGCCGATCCGAGAGGTGAACCATCGTCAAAGTACGCACGGCGATACCATGCTCCGTCCCAGCCATGCTGCTCGAGGTGCTGGCGCAGGTCAGTCGCCTCCGTCTGGCAACGTTGCGCGAAGGAGAGGTCGCCACGCAGGCGTGCCACCTTCGTGAACTGCATGAGCACGTCGTAGAGAAAAAACCCCAACCAGATGCTCTCTCCTTTGCCCTGCTTGCCGACCATGTCCATGCCGTCGTTCCAGTCACCGGATCCGATGAGTGGGAGGCCGTGCTCCCCGCGTGTGAGGCCTTTCAGAATGGCTTGCACGCAATGTTCGTACAAACTGGCCGTCTGTTCAGATCGGCCCGGTAGATCGTAATACGAATCCTCCTCCTGATTGACCAGGCGGCCTTCGACGAAGTGGATGGGTGCATCCAAGACCCCGCTATCCCCTGTGCTCAGCACGTATCGGCATGCCGCCAACGGGAGCCAGAGATAGTCGTCCGAACAGCGTGTACGCACGCCTCGTCCTGTAGGGGGATGCCACCAATGCTGGACATCGCCTTCCTGAAACTGCCGAGCTGCGCACAGCAGAAGATGCTCGCGCACAAGATGCGGCGCGGTGTGGATGAGCGCCATGGAATCTTGCAATTGATCGCGGAACCCGAAGGCGCCCCCCGATTGATAATATCCGCTCCGCGCCCATAAACGGCATGCGAGCGTTTGGTACATCAGCCAGCCGTTGGTCAGCAGGTTCAGTGACTGGTCGGGGGTCTCCACCTGCACGGCACCGAGCGCGCGCGTCCAGTATTGCCACACCGCTTCAAGGGCACCCCGCGCGGCCGCAGATCCGCGGAAGCGATGGACCAGATTTCCTGCATCATCCGCGTCCCGCCCGACACCGGACCTAAAGATGATCTCACGTTCTTGTCCGTCGGCCAGTTCGAATGGAACATGGATCGCGGCGCAGGGATCGAGACCGGCCCCCACGTTACCCGAGAGCCCAGACGACGCCATCGCCGCCGGATTGCGCAGCGAACCGTTGCGCCCGATAAACTCAGTCCGGTCTCCACTGATGGTTCGAGTCGTCTCGTCCACGTCAAAGAACGCCATCTTCCCGGCGAACTCCGGGTGATAGGAATTTCTCGCGAAGATCGCGCCGCTCTTTGCGGCCAGTTCGGTCACGACGTGCATCGCCGATTTTGGCCGCAGATCTCCCAGCACCCATTCCATATAGCCCGTCGCGGACAGTTTGCGCGTCCGGCCCGACTCGTTCCTTACTTTTAAGACCATGAACTTGATCGGTGCGTCCAGGGCCACGTATACCCATAGCTCTGAGCGGATGCCGCGCTCTGTATGCTCGAAGACGCTATAGCCGAAGCCGTGCCGGCTGACATACGGTGTCGCCCCGCGGCTGGGCAGCGGCGTAGGGGACCAGAAATGGCCCCTCTCTTCGTCACGGAGGTAGAGCGCTTCTCCGCTCGCATCACTCACAGGGTCGTTGTGCCACGGAGTGAGGCGGAATTCGTGAGCGTTCTCATACCACGTATAGCCCTGGCCACTTTCCGAGATGATGGTGCCGAAATGCGGATTCGCCAGCACGTTCACCCATGGCGCCGGGGTCACATGTCCGTGCGCGGTCGTGATGACATACTCCCGGCCATCGGCTGTGAACCCTCCCAGTCCGTTGAAGAATGTGAGGTCGTGGCGCGGCAACGCAGCGGATGGCAAGGGTTCGGTTCGACGGGTTCGGGTTGGTACCAGGCGCAGCACCGTGACGTTCGTATGGACACGACGGGCGATCTGGTCCGCGAGCGATCCCCGATTGTCGGTAAGAATGACACGGGCGACCGATTGCAGCAGAATGCGGTCTTCGTTCGAGATCTGGTCGATAGGACGGACAAAGATGCCGCCCGGTCGATCCATCACCTGTGCTTCGAGACCTGAGGCGATCAGCCCCATAATCTGTTCGTGAAGGACTTGCCGATACCCGGTGTGGTCTTCATTCCAGATCACCAGATCCACGGATAACCCTTTAGAACGCCAATAGGCATGGGCCTGTACGAGCTGTCGCACCAGATCGATATTGGCCGGATCTCCAATCTGCAGCAGCACGATCGGCAAATCGCCTGAAATCGCATAGCCCCAGAGTCCGGATTGCCCGCGGCGGTTTTTGATCAGATCGTTCGGGTCGGCCCGCAGGGAGGAATTGGCGTAGAGAATAGAGTTGGCCAGGCAGCCATAGAGTTGCGCATCGGCCTCGGTAGCATTCAGCTGTCGCATGACCACCTGATTGTGGGTCCAGGCCAGATCGAAGACACGATCGGCCAGCCGCCGATCGTGGTATTTCTCGGCCAAGCCCAGACAGATGTCGCGGGTGTCGCCAATGCCGATCACCAGATCGATCATGGCCGATTCTTCAGGATCGAGCGTAATCCGGCACCGGATGGCGACAATCGGATCGAGCACGGAGCCCTCGCTGCCGGACAGCGCCGCCCCTTCTCGCGCGCCGGAGCCGTTCATGGCTTGCGGGTCGGCGGTGGTGTGGCCGCGGCCGATGAACTGGAGACGGTCTGTCTCGTAGGACATCGTGCCGACGTCTGCTCCATGCACGGCCATGAGATGACACATCCATGGCGAATGTTCGTCGATGGAGCGGGGTCTGCGCGTACAGAGAACCGCTTGCTGTTCGTGAATGATCTCGGTCTGCACAAAGAGATTGCTGAACGCCGGATGCAGCGCGTCTGCCGCAGGTGAGGCGAGCACGACTTCTGCGTAACTCGTGATCTCGATCGTCCGGCGGGTCCTTGAGCCGTTGGTGATGCGGGTTCGACGTAATTCGATGTCGTCTTCCGGAGACACCACGATTTCGGTATACGTCTCGACATCGTGGTCACGCCGGCGAAACTCAGCCCGCCCCTCGGAAAAGATGACTTCGTAGGACTTCGGTGGCGTGAGTGTCGGCTGATAGGCCGTGGACCAGACCTCCCCGCTCGTCACGTCGCGGATGTAACAGAACGTCCCCCAGTTGTCGCAGGTACTATCTTCTCGCCAGCGTGTCACGGCGAGGTCTCTCCAACGGCTATACCCGCCACCTGCATTCGTGATCATCACGTGATATCGGCCGTTCGACAATAAGTGAGCTTCCGGAATCGGCGTGTGCGGACTGCTGAATCGGCGCACCGGCGTCTCCCATCCACTGACAACCGTCTGGGCATCGGACAGCTCGACAGTCGGTGAATACAATGCCGTGGCCTTTGGAATCCGCTCTTGAAGCAACAGCGTGGTCGCCTGGAACAACGGATCCGACTCGAATCGTTTCTGCATCGGACGGTCCAGAAGCAGGTAGGCCAAGGACAGTAAGCTCATGCCCTCGTGATGGGCCATGTACGATCGAACCACGGCGCTCGATTGTCCGCGCGGGAGCCGGGAAGGCGTATAGTCGATCGCTTCATACATCCCGAATGGTCCTTCAACTCCTTCAATCGAGAGCCGCTGCAAATTCAGGCATGCCTCCTCTGGCGCCACCATCAGCGCGAGCGCCGAGGCATAGGGTGCAATGACGACATCATCGACCAGCCCGCGTTTGAGTCCCAGCCCGGGCACGCCGAACGCGCGGTATTGGTAGTTGAGATGCACATCGATCATGTTGTAGCCGGATTCCGAAATGCCCCACGGGACATTGCGCTGCCTGCCATACTCGATCTGTCTCTCCACCGCCGCCTTGTAGGTTTGGTCGAGCAGAGTGTTCTCGTAGGTCGGCATCACCAACAGCGGCATGAGGTACTCGAACATCGACCCGCTCCACGAGATCAGTACCGGTCCTCCACCGGCGGTCGTGAGGAGACGCCCGAGCGCAAACCAGCTTTCTTGCGGCAGTTGTCCTTGGGCAATCGCCACGAAACTGCACAATCTCGCTTCCGACGCCAGCAGATCGTAGTAACTCGAGTCCCGCCTGCGCTCGCCGACGTTGTAACCGATCGCGAGTAAATGACAGCCCTTGTCGAAGAGGAAATCGTATTCCACATTCGCGAAGTAACCGGCTTGACGTGCCAGTGCTTCGACCGCCGCGATTCGTTCTCTGGCGCGCTGGCTAGCCTTTGCAATGAGTACATGCAGAGGATCAACCCGGGTGTTCTCCTCATGCGTCGTCTCCACGCCCATTCGATGTTCGATGGCCGGCAGGCAGACCTCGTCAAGGCGCGCCAATTCTCGCAACGTGGGGATCTCGTCAATGTCGCCACAGGCGCTGAGCCTGTTCTGTGAGGCCGACAGCAAGGCCCATGGAGCGAGAAACATGAGATCCGCGAGGGCGTCGTGGCATTGCAGGGCAAGTGCGCGCGCCCACCAGGCCGCCTGGCTGTCGGGGACCGCCTTCACGTTCGAGCGTATCTCCTCGGCGGTCGTCGCCAGCCGGTCAAGGCAGAACCGCGCCGTCGTAAGCGTCGTTGGCCGGGTCTCGCAGGCAGCATCCAGATGCTGCTGAAAGCGAGCGAGCTGGACCGGGATGGCCCCCCCGAGCGTATCTTCGAGGATCCTGACTGTGTCGCTAAGCCCGTCAAACAATCGCGGCCCCAGAATTTTCTGATCGGGGAGTGCGAGCAGACCCGACCGAAGCGTCAGCAGATGGCCCGCAAGATTTCCACTGTCCACCGTCGACACATAGGTCGGCAACAACGGTTTCAGCGATTGCGTGTCGTACCAGTTGTAAAAGTGCCCCCGATGCCGCTCCAACGTTTTCATCGTGTGGAGCGCATTCGACGTGCGTTCGATGAGTTGTCCGGACGACAGGTAGCCGAAGTCGTATGCGGACAAATTCGCAAGCAGCGCGAGTCCCATATTGGTCGGCGACGTGCGATGCGCGACGACGGCCACGGGATGCTCCTGGTAATTGTCAGGCGGCAGCCAATGATCGCCTGCTCCAACGAACTTCTCGAAGAAGGCCCAGGTCTTTCGGGCAAGCTTCCGGAGAAAGATCGTCTGGTCGGCCGTCAAATTCACGTCGCGCCGAAGGATCGGTTGGCTGATGAACCACGCGATTGCAGGGGAGGTGAACCAGAGACTCAGAATAGGCATCGCGACATCTAGCGCGCCCGGCGCCGACAGCGTCAGATAGACCACACCGGCCGTGGCAAGAACGGGTCCGATCCACATCGTCCGACAGTAGGCAACAAGGTCTGTGCGGCGATCACGATCCGGGTCGCTTGACGGACTCCATTCCAGCAGTCGTGTCTGCGTGACCACCATTCGCCAGATCGTGCGCACAATCGCATCCACACTGACAAACGTCTCGTAGGGAAGGAATGCGATCGTCAAGACCGTCTGAAGGACGTGGCGGCCGGCCGTGCGTAGCGCGGTAGCGGCATGCTGCTCCGGCAACAGATCCTCCGGCTTCTGAAAGAGATCTAGAATCGCGGCCAGTACAGGAGGAATCAGGACAATGCCGATCACCGACAGGGTCCACAGCCAGAACGAGGATAAGACCGTCCAGCCCAGCAGCAACAGAAGGGTCAATGCCGGCGGGACGAGACTTCGCCGGAGGTTGTCGAAGAGTTTCCATCGAGACAGTCCAGAGAGCGGATTCTTCTGACGCCGCGCTCCGGGACCGGGGACGCGCGGCAGGAGCCACCCCGCTAGCTGCCAATCTCCACGGATCCAGCGGTGCCGCCGGCTCATATCCACGCTGTAGCAAGAGGGATTCTCCTCATATAAGTGCACATCGCTCAACAGCCCTGCCCGCGCATAGCATCCTTCCAGCAAATCGTGGCTGAGGATTCGGTTCTCGGGACAGCGGCCCGCGAGGGCGCGTTCGAACGCGTCCACCTCATAGATCCCCTTGCCGATGAACGAGCCTTCACCGAACAAATCCTGGTAGACATCCGAAACGGCGCGCGTATAGGGATCGATACCTGGCTCACTCCCGTTGAGCCGCGCATAGTGCGACAGGTTCGTGCCTGGGAGGCTCACGGCGACGCGTGGCTGTAGGATGCCATATCCTTCGCAGACTCGCTGCCGGTGTTCGTCGTATCGCGCACGATTCAACGGATGCGCCATCGCGCCTACGAACTGCCTCGCCGCATCGCGCGGCAATTGCGTATCCGTATCGAGGGTGATCACGTATTGCACGTTCGACAGCACGGCCGTCTCACCGACGATCAGTGAGAAGCGATCCCGTGAGCCACCGCGAAGCAGCTGGTTTAAGTCGGCAAGCTTGCCTCGTTTCCGCTCATATCCCATCCAGATCCGCTCCCCGGGATTCCACCGGCGGGGGCGATGAAACAGAAAGAACGCATCGCGCGTCGCCTCTCTGTACTTTTCATTCAGCGCTTCGACCCTCTTCTGGGCCAGCCGCAATAGGGGCTCATCTTCCGGAAGTGTTTCCTTATGCGCGTCTCGAAAATCGGTCAATAGACCGAAATATAAGTATTCGTCTCGATTGGCCAGAAACCGGACTTCGAGCGCTTCGGTCAGCGCCTCGATATGTTCAATGCTGCTCAGCATCGTCGGAACCACGACCAGCGTGCGCAACTCCGTGGGGATGCCACTAGAGAGGTCCAGTCGCGGTAGCGACCGTGGTGTCACCAGCCTTGTTGCGAGCCAGTTCACCAGCGCCACCGCCAATTGACTGGTACCGAGCAGAGACAGGAGGCCGACCAGCGCAAGGAACCACCCCTCCATACCCTCGATATACACCTGCGCCAGCAAGCTGGCGGTGAAGCCCCCCGTCAGCAACACGATCGTGCCGACATACAGGAGCAACGAAAACCGGCTGCTCACTTGCTGAAGCGCGTCGGATGCGGAGAGGCGTACCGCTGCCATTCGTTCGAGCTGTGGCACCCCCTTGTCGATCAGATAGAATCCAACATGGGTTTCTCGACTATCGACGCCATGCCCGCTCGCGCTCTGCTGTGCGAGACGGATCGCGTAGCGCGCCACTTCGCTTTCGGAGAGCCGGCTGCTCCTCGCCATTTTCTCCACCACATGGCGGTAGCGATCGCGAGTAGCAAAATCCATCTTGCCATAAGCGGCTGCGGGATCCTCACGCAGCGTCTCCTCGACCACGCTCATCGTCTCAACGAACGTGCGCCAGTCCATCGCGCCCAGAAACCGGAGACTGCCGATGCTGTTGCTGATGGAGACCTGATCGACGGCCTGCTGTTGGTTTTCCGCTTGCACCGACTGTTCAATCGTCAGGCCGGACTCGGAGAGCTGCTGCTCGATCCAGGTGAGGGGCAATGCCAACGCGGGGCTCTGTCCCTGCAACCGGCGCGCGAACTCCGCCACAAACGCACTCGCCATTGGAGGGCTCGACCGCGCCATATCCGCCGTCACTAGAATCAAACTTTTGGGGTCCTTTTCGGCGATCTCCATCATCTGATCCGCCCAGTAGTCGGCGCGATTGCGGTCGATCCTGTGCGCGGCGATGCGCGTGGCCGCGCGCCGGAGATTCTCGATCAGGGCCAGGCGGAGCATGATCGGGATGGCCCATAATTCGCCTAACGTGAGGCCCGTCATCGTCTGGTAGGCGGCCACGAAACTGCTGAGACTTCCCGGATCGACTCGTCCGTCGCCATGCGAGATCGTTTCGAGGGCGATGTCATACACGCGTGGAAGCCCAACCGATGAGCCATTCAGTAAGCGAGGGAGCTCCCGGCTATACCCTCTGGGCAAATGTCTCTTGGCTGTGCGAATCTGCTCTTCGATGAGATAGAAATTATCGAGCAGCCATTCCCCCGCCGGCGTAATCCGGCGGTTCGCCTTGACCGCTTCGGCCAACAGATCGCGCACTCCGACCAGGACGTCTTCATTCTCAGCCAGCCTGCTCAGCAACTGGTCCGGAGCCTGCCCCGGACTTAACTGATGCTGGCCAGCCAGAATCTTGCCATGTTGCTCCATTTGATCGGCGCTGAAGAGCTCCGAACGCAGCGGAGGCTCGCCACCGGCGTATTTTTCTGCCAAGTCGTTTTCAGGAAAGCTTGCTCTCAGATGGAGCAAGCTACTCAGATTGATCTTGCTGCGTACCTTCATCTGTGAGGTCTTCTTTCTTCGAGGCGAGGTCTCGCGAACCAGTTTGCAGCCAAGATGGCGGTTGTGGACGCCTCTCTTCGGCCTTCGGACTTACGTCCGCGATGGGTTCAAGACGGCGGTCTCACAAGACCAACGTCTGTGTCGGCGTCCAATGCGAACCAGAAGATCGGGCGCTGGCGAGTAGGCTGGAGTGAGCAGCGGGCTGCATCGCTCCCTTGGACAATTGATCCTGCAAAACCTGCGCAGCGGCAGATCTACGTCAGACTGCAGGAACCAAGAAACTCCTCGCCCGCCGGGCCCTCATGAGAGGGAGATGCAGCCAGGGACCTCCGATCGAAGGCGCAACACAAGACACCACGCTCTCAATCCATGCGCGTAAAGTCTTGCTACAAGTCTATCCAATAAACGGAAGGCCGTCTGATCAAAATTGCTCAGACTAAAGAATCCAGACAGGAGGCAATGTCACGCTCGCTCGGTCGGAATCCACAACGTCTCGTGAGGGGGTGCTACCTGGAAGGACGATTCTCTGTTTCTCTATGACTATATGCCTCTCCGACGTTCTCCCAGCCAGAAACACCGCCACTCTGCTGGCCAGGTTGACCGGCAGGATACGTGGGGATGAGCACGTGCAGTGCTCATCCCGAACATGCTCCGATGGACGGCTACTTCCCGCAGGCAATCTTCATCGATTCAATGTCGTTGGACATGTCCACCTTGGACAGGTCAGGAATGCGCTGACCCGGAACGAAGGCGATCTCTGTACCCCTGAAATCCTTCTCCTTATAGGCAAGCACCGAGGCGCTCGACCCCACAATGATACTCTGAATATCGTTGTTCCAATTTCGACCGCTCAGATCTTTCAAGGAAGCGTAATCTTTGGGGCCCTGCAATTTGACATGCGGGTCATCGGCATCGTACTTCGTGTCATCGAACACCTCGACCCAACAGTTCTTATCGACGAGCTGCAG
>JBDSKU010000474.1:0-3198 GCA_039916745.1 Nitrospiraceae bacterium | reverse complement strand
AGTGTGGGCGCTGATATCAACTTTGCTTCAGCAGATGGGGTTCCACTGAAAAGAAGACCGACGGACAGTAGTGCTCCAGCAATAAGCTGGATCGTGGTGCCATGAAGGCTGTCATCTTGAGAAAGGTGGGACAGTCCTTTGTCAATTTTTGGGTATTGAGCCATGTGCGCCTCCAGAGGTTGATTCGGGGCAGCATATGCTTCCATTTCTGGAATCACAACTACCCCTACGGAAGAGCAGCGAGGAATGGGGGCAGGCCTGAGTAATTATGAGACGCCCGACCTACGGTCTGCATCTTTGGCGCGGTTGTCTGGAACAAGAAGGAGGGCAAGCACCGTTCGAAAGTGGAGCCAGTCCCAGCCCACGATTGTCGAATGATGAGCCGATTCACGAATGGTAACGACTTAGGTGTTCAGTCTGAAGACTAAAAACCTTCAGCCTATCTACCTGAGTCGTTACGACGGATGACCGTTGACCTTCCCCCGGCTGTGGCGTCTTGCGACAGTGATCAGGTTTTCAGCGGGGTCTTTCTCGCCAGTTGCGGCGATCGGTCGGCGTCGCCTGCCAGCCACTCCTCCTAAGACATTGTTTGTGCACAGATTTAAACGCGTGCATTTCCACGCCTGCTTGGCATCTCGCTCGCAATGAGTTCTCGCAGGATGCTGGAAATGCCCGCCAGCGTCGTTCTCGCATCGTTCAGATCCTCAACGTACCCGAGAGGGTACGCCTCCGGTCTTTACTCGCTGCGGTCTTGCTGGACGGCCATTTTGAGCATCCTGCGTGCCGCTCTTGCGTTGTTCCCAGGTGCAAGATCCCTGGAGAGATTGTTGAGTGCAAATTGAGTATTTAGCAGCTTGATGTGCAATGAGGATCAAGGGGGCCTGACTCTTAGGA
This sequence comes from Nitrospiraceae bacterium, assembly GCA_039916745.1. GTDB lineage: Bacteria > Nitrospirota > Nitrospiria > Nitrospirales > Nitrospiraceae > Palsa-1315. The sequence continues at coordinate 2,304 of JBDSKU010000474.1, read as the reverse complement.
GGCAACGAAATGAAAATTGTGCTGGTTGGAGCCGTGCTCTTGGCGCTTGCCGGGGGCGCAAGCCTGAAAGAATTGAACGTGTCTCAACCGGAGCGGGATGTGCTCAGCGGTAGAGTTATTTTTTCGACGATTTGTCTCCGTTGTCATGGGATCGACGGGAAGGGCGATGGGCCGATGAAGTTTACGCCTCCGGTCGCCGACCTCACATCCCCGGCAATTCAAGGGAAGCTGGATGCGAGGTTGTTTAAGAGCGTGCATGACGGCAAGAAAAATACTGCAATGGGGGCCTGGAGAGAAGCACTCACGGACGATGAGATTTGGGATGTGCTTGCCTATGTTCGGACGCTCGCTCCCGAAGCAGCTGGCGGCATGGGAAGCGGGCTCCGATGAGATCGACATTCTGCCGGATCATGTTGGGTCTGTGGGTCGTGACGATTGTGGCTGGTGGATGGTTCTTTGTGCGGGGATGGACTGTGCCTGGCACGGATGGGCGGACGCAAATCGTCTTAGCACCGGCAGAGCGTGACTTGATCCTGGGCGAGATGCGGATGCTCCTGAAGGCGGTCCATGGTGTGGTCACGGGCTTGGCCGGCCAGGATCAGGCGGCGGATCGAATGCAGATTGAACAGGTGGCCCGCTCGGCGGGAATGGGCATGGCGGCGGATGTGACCCCGGCGCTGATGGAGAAATTGCCGCTTCCGTTCAAGCAAATGGGTATGTCGATCCATAGGGACATGGATGCCCTCGCGGATGCGGTCCTCCAGAAAGAGACCCCACAACAGATTCTCCAGCGTCTCTCCAGCATGACGGCGCGCTGCACGACATGCCATGACATGTATCGATTCGGAGTGGATAAGTAGCGATCAGCCTTCAGCGATCTGCCGACAGTCTTTGAATATGAAGGCTGATAGCTTCAGCCCAACTAAGGAGGTGCAGTCATGGCATGCAATGTAGGGGGAGTGGAACGGCCGATTCGGATTGTTCTGGGGATTGCGTTGCTCGGGATCGGCGCCTTTGCCGGGTTACCCCCGGTAGGAACCGGTCTCGCGTTGGTGGTTGGGACAGTCATGTTAGTCACAGGCGCGATCGGCTTCTGTCCAGTCTGGACCTTGCTGGGAATCAATACCTGTCCGACGGAGAGCATGAATCGAAAAAAGTAACAGGTGACAAGAGGACGATAGGTGTCTGTAGGCCGTCTCAGAGGGAAATACTATTCAACATGCTGGGCACTATGAGGTGGGAGCAGCCGGAATGAAGACGATCTCGTTCTCGTCTTCTATTCGAATCGCCAGGCCACGAAGATGGGGCTGCTGGCGCTGACGGGGCTGTTGCTTACGGCCTGTGCCGGTGGTCAGGCGGATCGTCCGGACGCAGTGAAGATGGCGGATGTCTTGAGGGGCAAGACGAAGCAGGAACTCCTCACCTGTGCCGGTGCGCCGCGAAGCGAGCGCACGGCACAGAGTCTGACAACGATGGTCTATCAGGAAGAAGCGGAGCTCGTCGAACTCTCGGTCGCTGGCGCGAAGTCGAGCGGTCCTCGGGACGTGCCGCATCGTTGTCGGGCGACCGTCATACTCAAGGATGATCGAGTGACCGGTGTGCGCTATGAGTCGGTGCCTGCATGGTTGGGGGCCGAGAACCATTGCGACGAGATTTTCGCTCACTGTTCCCGATAGGGGCAGTCGTCTGGCCGGAGGATCGGATGGCCAAGGAGGATATATGAACCGTATCTTGGGCGACAAATTGATTGTGTTGGGTCAGCCGAAAGTTTGAAGCGACTGGAAGCGGTCATCCGATCTCAAGCCGTGGCGTAGGAGCATTGTGAGTCTTGGACGAAGTAACGCATGACGGGTGGCGGGCCATCGGTCCTGACTGCTGTGGTGGGAAGCCTGGTGGGTCTCTCGCTGGGCGTCACCGGAAGCGGTGGATCGCTGATTGCGATTCCCCTCCTGGTCTATGCGCTCGGGACGAGCGTGCAGGAGGCCGTGGGTCTTTCGCTCGCGCTCGTAGCCGCCGCCTGCATCGGCGCCATCGAATCGTTCCAGTCGGGCCTCGTCAAGGTGAAGGCGGCTCTACTGCTGAGCGGCACCGGCATGATCGGCGGGTGGGAGCCGCAGGGCACCGGCTCGTGCGGGAGGAAATCACGCTCCTGCTCTTTGGCCTACTGATGATCGTGGCAGCCGGACAGATGTGGTGGCACACGACCTTGGGGGAGGATCCTGAGGAATGGAGCATCTGCGCGTCCTCTCATCCTTGATCGCCGGTGCCGCCATCGGAATGCTGGCGGGGAGACAGGTGAGCCGC
>JBDSKU010000473.1:0-4654 GCA_039916745.1 Nitrospiraceae bacterium | reverse complement strand
GCATCTTTTCGGAGCATTTGCATCGCGCCGGCCAACGCGCCAAGCGGATTTCGAATCTCATGGGCCATCCCGGCCGACATCTCACCCAAACTCGCCAGCCATTCCTTGCGCCGCATCTCCTCTTCGAGATCCCGAATCTGTGTCAGATCTTTAAACACACCAACCAAGCCTGTCTGTTCCCCTTGTTCCTGCAACGGGGAAAGGGTCATACCGAGAATCAAGCGATTCCCGTCGGCACGCTTACATTCCACTTCGAACCGCGTTGTCGTCGACAGTCCACCGCTAAATGCCTCGTCTGATTGTTGGTCAGGGTGCCGGTTGAAGACCTCGCGCCACGGACGCCCGGACACGTGAGCAATCGTATACCCGGTCGCTTCCTGTGCCGCCGGATTGAAGGACGTAATGCACCCTCCGCCGTCTGCCGTAAACACGCCGCTGCTGATGCTATGGACAATATTCTCGTGAAAGACTTGGAGCCGGCTCAGTCCCTGCTCCTTCTCGCGCAACGATTGGTCCGCCTGGTAAAGCTGGTCGGCTAAGGCTCCGCCAAGAATTCCGACGACCAGAAGAGCAAGCGCATAGACGCCGAATGTTTGAAATGTTTCAGGCGCCGTCAGCCGGCTCGGCGGCAGCCCCCCCCACACTTCAGCAAGACCGTACAGTTGAATGTTGGTTAAAAGTCCGAACAGAATGATGCAGAAACAGGCGGCAAGAAGCCCCACTCGCCGGCGAGGGACGAGACTGGCCACCGCCACCGTCATGACATACAACACCGCGAAGGGACTCTCGACTCCCCCTGTCCTCGCAACCAGCACCGTTTCAAGAAGGAAATCGACCCCGACCTGAGCCCAGAAGAATATCGTGAGCGAAGCTGGTGAGGTAAGCCTACGGAGCAGGAGAGCGGAAGGGATCGTTAGAAGGTACGTAAGGACAATCAGGGCGTAGAACGTTTCGACCCGCCCGCCCTTCACAACTTGGAAAGCGAGAGAAAGACCGAGCGTCAGGCTCACGAGAGCGAGCCGAAGCCCCATGAGCCAGTATAGTCTTACGCGCAGCTCATTCATGAGAAGAGGGCCATTGCGGAAGAAGGTCACGCCTTGCGCTGAAACACGCTACATGCATTCTTACCCAACAAGAGACTGAGCACCAACCACTTCTCCTGAATTGCGAGGCAGGAAATGGTTCGCTCAGTAAAGTTAGAGTCCTTTACACAAGGGGCCTTACCTCAACTTCGTGAGAAGGACGTAACCGTACACCGACCTCTAACCTATGGCCTCTGACATTTTGAAGATTGGGAGATACATCGCGATCACAATAAACCCAATTACAATCCCGAGGAACACCATCATGATGGGCTCCAATAATGACGTGAGCGACGTGACTGCCTGATCGACCTCGTCTTCATAAAAATCTGCAATCTTTCCCAGCATCGCGTCCAGCGCACCAGTTGATTCACCGACGGCGATCATATGTGTGACCATTTTCGGAAAGATCCCGCTTGCAGCCAGAGGATCAGCAATGGTTTTTCCGCCAGCGATACTGACGCGCGCATTGACCAACGTCTCTTCAATAACCTTATTGCCTGCGGTCTTCGCACAGATAGTCAAGCCATCCAGCAGAGGCACTCCACTCGCGAGCAGGGTCCCAAGCGTGCGGGTGAACTTCGCAACCGAGGCCTTTCTAATCAGGTCCCCAAACACTGGCGTCTTGAGAAGTAACTTGTCGATAACCATTCGGCCCTGGGCGGTTGCATAGTACTTCTTGAGGCTAAAGACGACTGCCCCGATGCTCCCTAACATCACATACCAATAGGACGTAAACACATTGCTGACATCAATGACGAACTGCGTAGGACCTGGCAGCCCCATTTTCCCGCCGGATAATTCGTTGAACATTTTCGCGAAGATCGGAATGACCCAAATCATTAGGACCGTAATCACCACCGCCGCAACGCCGAGAATTGCAGCAGGGTAGATCATGGCAGATTTGATCTGCCCTTTGAGCTTCATCGCTTTCTCGATGTATTTTGCGAGGCGCGTCAAGATCGTATCGAGTAGGCCGCCCACCTCACCAGCATGCACTAAGTTGACGTAGAGATCGTCGAACACTTTGGGGTAGCGACGTAAGGCATCTGAAAAGGTTGAACCCGCTTCCACATGAAGCTTCACTTCTCCGATGGTCTCTCGTAACACTTTATTCTCGGACTGGGTCGAGAGAATTTCGAGACATTGCACCAAGGGCAACCCCGCATTAATCATCGTGCCAAATTGCCGCGTAAATACGACCAGATCCTTGTCAGTTAGACCTGAGCCAAAACTGATCTTGAATCCGCCCGCCCCAGCCTTCTTTTCATCGAGGCTGGTGACGACGACACTTTGCTTGCGGAGTTGAGCCACCGCCTCATCTCGGGTCTTCGCGCTCAGCTCGCCCTTCTTGACGGCACCTGATCTGGTTCGTCCGACATATGCAAAGGTAGCCATACGCAACACTCACCCTTCGATGTGGCCATGACCATGGCCGGTTGTAAACTGAGGGGAATACCTATAAGGCGAGTCTACTAACCACCCCCAAACCTGTCAAACGAATGCACAATCTCTGCGCGGACAAAGAGGTATATAGGCTGAGGCCTTACAACACCTTAGCTGCTGAGCGCACTCGTGTGCCGGTAGCCTCGGTAAAGATAATGCAACCCTGACAAGAGCGTAAAGGAGACCATCCCGAACAAGAGGGGCAGCATGACCATGGCAGGAGGATTGAGGTGACGCGAATTCAGAAATATCACCGTCACAATATAGGAGAGCTGGAGCAGCGTGGTGCCCTTGCCCAGGAAAGTGGGAGTAATATCCACGTGAGATTCCGTGAAGTGCGCCACCGCCGTCCCGAGCATCAAGATCAAGTCTCGGCTGACCACAAGAATGGTAACCCACGACGGAATCAAATGAATCATCGAGAGTGTGATGAACCCGGAGGTGAGCAGCAGCTTATCGGCCAGAGGATCCAGCACGGCTCCGAGCCGGGTATGCTGATTCATCACACGAGCGATGGCTCCATCGAGCGCATCTGTTAATCCAGCCACGATAAGCACAATGAGGGCTTGATCGAACCTGCCATAGACCAGCAGCCCGATGTAGCAGGGAATCAGGAGAATGCGAAGGATGGTCAAGCTGTTGGGAATATTCATAGCTTCCGAAGCAACGCGCGTCGACCGACCGCAACGGCGAGAAATGATAGGAGGGCATCAAGAGGTTGTCAACGGCTTGCAGTCGGCACGGTCCCTCCTTATAATCAGGACCCTAGACCATTCCAAGTGGGTCTCATGGAGGTGGTGATGAGTTCGCTTCCGCTACTTTTCAAAAAAGAAGGTCTCGTTGAAAAGCACCAGGTTGAAGGAGTTGACCCGAGTGATCGGTACTTCAATCGCGCAGTCCTCGTCAATCGAACACCCTCAGGCTACGCGGCCAAGGCCATGTATGAAGCCCTGACTGTCGAGGGACATTCACACCCGACTATTCCCGCTGCGGTACAAGAGCTCATCAACGCCATGCAGGGATTCGGCTTCAGCAGATTGAGAACGCGCGCGAATTTCAAAGGTACGAAATATCTCGCCGAAAAAGAAACCTGGGTCGAGTACCAGGACCCCGCGTAGCCGTTCCTTATCCTCGAGCGACGTACTCCCGATAGACCAGGTCATGAATAAACGGACGGAAGACTTTTATCTTCTCGTTCTTCCGAGTCGGATGTACCCGGTTGGATAACAGCACCACCTCTAATTCGCACAGGGGATCAATCCACAGCGACGTCCCTGTATAGCCGAGATGCCCGAACGACCGCTCGGAGAAGCAGAACCCTGATGAGGACGGCGCCGACGGAGTATCCCATCCTAACGCCCAACTCGATCGAGAAACAGATTCTTGGCGCATCGTAAACTGCCTGACAAACTTCTCCTCCAAAATCGACTCTCTTCCGTGATAACCGTGGAGCCAGGCTCCGGACACAGCCAGCACCGATTCAGCGGTCCCGAATAACCCTGCATGGCCCGCAACGCCACCCATCGATGCGGCATTTTCGTCATGGACCTCCCCACGTAAAAGGCGATGACGCCACACATCCTTTTCGGTCGGAGCAATTCTTGATACCTCAGGCAGGGATTGCCCGCGCCCTGCCACTGGGCAAAATAGCAACGGCTCAGCCCCTATCGGCCGAGCGATCGCCTCTTCACACCATCGGTCCAAGGCCATGCCACTCAGACGCTCCACCAGAAATCCCAGCAGCATGAATCCGAGGTCGCTGTATATGCTGCGCTCGCCTCGTACATAGATCAATGGTTCGTCACGAATCATGCTCAGCACCGCTTCCCTGATGGATTGACTCCCGCCAGAATACCCTGGAGTAATACCTCGGGCTTCAAGCCGTTCGTATATCGGACTCCACCCTGGCAGGCCTGAGCGATGGGTCAGGAGATCTCGCACTGTCGCATCCCCGATCGGCGTTCCTTCAAGCTCTACCAAGACCTGCTGTATGGAGTCTTCGAGAGCCACCTTGGCGCGCTGAATCAGGAGTACGATGGAGGTGACGGTTGCTAACGGCTTCGTAAGCGAGGCAAGGTCATAGATCGTGGAGGGCTCCACGAGAAGGCCTGGGGGCTCTGACGACA
>JBDSKU010000472.1:0-5417 GCA_039916745.1 Nitrospiraceae bacterium | reverse complement strand
CAGTATCCCTCTCCTCTGGTGCTCCTCCCGTTCTTCTCTCCCTGTCGTCTCAGGCTAACCGGCACACCATTGATCTCGTATCTCCAATCCTCTTACTCTATATTCTTTGCCGTCGGCGCAATGGCTTTAGCAAACATGAAAGATTCGAACGTAATGCAGATGAGATGCTGATGCCGAGGAAGACGTTTTCTCAAGGATCTTGCGACAACCGTTCAGGTGCTGTGAGGCCCAACGTTGCGATGGTGGTCTTGTGCTTCACACGGGGGCTTGCGTAGGAGTGGATTCGAAAGGCGATCTATCGTGGTCTGGTGGAGCGGGCGCAGCAGTTGGGTTATCCTGTGTCGGATCTCATTATCGCTCGTCGTTCCGCTTCTTCGTGACGGCTTGAAAGCATAACTCTCGCAGGCATCAGCAGCCTGGTCATCTTGGAGAATAGCGCATGCCTTTGACCACCTATAATAACGTGTCGGTTCCTTCGTTCATGTATGGCACCGCGTGGAAAAAAGAGGCCACGACGCAATTGGTGCAGGGCGCCGTGGCAACTGGCTTTACGGCCATCGATACGGCCAACCAACTGATTCATTATCAGGAGTCTCTGGTAGGAGAGGCCTTGCGGGCTCTCGCACAGCAAGGGGTCCCACGAGATCGTCTCTTTCTCCAGACCAAGTTTACGTCGACGAATGGTCAGGATCATCGGACCCCCTACGATGCCTCGGCTGATCTCACGACTCAAGTAACTCAGTCCTTCGACAGCTCGTTGGTCCATCTGCACACCGACTATCTCGATTCCTATGTCTTGCACGGGCCCTATCAACGGCAGGGCTTGGGCGCAGCGGACCGTGAGGTCTGGGCTGCCATCGAAGGACTCTATCGGTCAGGGAAAACGAAAACGATCGGCATCAGTAATGTCACGGCTGAGCAACTCACTCAGCTCTGTGCCGAGGCGGCCGTGAAACCGATGATGGTGCAGAACCGCTGTTATGCCGCACTCGGATGGGATAAAGCGGTACGGGAGATTTGCCAGGCCCACGGCATCATCTATCAAGGGTTTTCGTTGTTGACCGCGAATCAAGGCATCTTTGCCGAACCAGCCATTCGGGCTATCGCTCAACGGCTAGGGGCTGGGCTGGCCCAGATTGTCTTTCGGTTTGCGATGCAGATCGGGATGCTCCCGTTGACGGGCACCACGAATCCTCAGCATATGAAAGAAGACCTGCAAGCTGAACAGTTCACCTTGACGGAGGAAGATATGCAGGTGATCGAAACGATTGGGATATAAGCTCGAAGTTTAGCAGGGTGCGTGAACACTTGCCTCAGGATGCTCAAAAAGGCCGTCCAGCAAGGCCGCAGCAAGCGAAGGGGTGAGGCTCCCTTTGTGGTACGTTGAGCCTCTTCGTGAAGCGAGAACGCCGCTGGCGGCATTTTTCAGCTTCCTGTTATGCCGGAAGCTCGGTCAGCCGCAGGGTGTAGAGGTACTGGTAAAGCCCTTTGCGGTCGATGAGTTCGGCATGGGTGCCGGTTTCCACGAGGTGGCCCTTATTGAGTACGAGGATGCGGTCGGCTCGTTGGATGGTCGTCAGGCGATGGGCGATCACGAAGGTCGTTCGGCCTTTCATGAGTTGTTCCAACGCCTCCTGGACGAGCCGCTCCGATTCACTGTCGAGGGCGGAGGTCGCCTCATCTAACAACAAGATCCGTGGGTTTTTCACAATGGCTCTGGCGATGGCGATGCGTTGCCGCTGCCCGCCTGAGACATTGATGCCTTTTTCCCCCACGACGGTTTGGTACTGATCCGGGAAACTCATGATGAATTCATGGGCATGGGCCGCTTGGCTGGCCGCTACAACTTCCTCTTCAGTCGCCTCTCTGTTCCCATAGCGAATATTGTCGAGAATCGTCCCGCCGAACAGGATCGTTTCTTGGGGGACCAGCGCGATCTGTCGATACCAGCTATCCATGGTGACTTGGCGAAGATCCTGTCCGTCGATCGTGATGCGCCCTTCCGTGGGATCGTAGAAACGGTGGAGCAAGTTCATCACGGTTGTTTTTCCGGCGCCGGTGGGACCGACGATGGCCACGAGTTCGCCCGGCTTGGCTTCGAATGAGACATCCGTTAAGACCGGTTGCCGTGGGTCGTAGGCAAAGCCGATGTGCTCCGCCCGGATATGTCCCGAGACGGTCGACAGTGCCGTGGCCGTGGGGGAGTCGCTCACTTCGGAATGGGTGTCCAGAATTTCGAATACCCGTTGTGTGGCGCCCTGGGCTTCCTTGATCTGTGCGAACACGCGAGCGGCGGAACTGAACGGACCGATCAGGATGCCGGCAAAGAGGACGAAGGCGAAGAGATCGCCGGGCGACACGGTTCCGTCGATGACTTGGAGCCCCCCGTACCACAAGACCGCGGCGGCGGCGGAGAAGGTGAGGAGGGTAATGACGGGCACAAATACCGCCATGATGTTCGCCCGTTGCATCGTCAACGACAAGGTCTGTTCGACTTGTGTGGCAAACCTGGTTTCTTCGCGTTCCGTTTGCACAAAAGACTTTACGATGCGGATGCCGGAGATCACTTCTTCGATCAAGGTACTCAAGGCCGCAGTCTGGTCTTGAATCGAGGTTGAGAGGGATTTCAGTCTGCGGCCGAAGAATTTCGCCACGAGGACGAGTAATGGGAGCAGAACCAGGATCAAAAGGCAAAGCCGCCAATTCATCATCAGTAAGAACGTGATCCCTCCGATGAAGGTCACGAGTTGCTTTGCACTGTCGATTGGCGTTTCCGTGACGACGGATTGGATCACCGTGACGTCGTTCATGAGCCGTGAGAGGAGTTCTCCGGTTCGCCGCCGGGCAAAGAAGCTGACAGAGAGGGTATGCAGATGTTTAAAGAGGTGTTGGCGAAAATTGGCGACGATGCGCTGGGAAATCCACGCGGTTAGATAACTGTGGCCTATCGAGCAGAGGCCTTGCAAGAGGACAAGCCCGAGAAAGAGGGTGATCAACTCCGTCATTCTGGACTGGTCGTGCTGGACGGTAATGACGTCCCATAACGTGCCGGCTAACCGCAGCAGGGCCAGATTAATTGCGGCGACCGCCATGACCAGCAGGCCCGCAAGCGCCATACGGGGCAGGTAGGGTTTCAGGAACGGAAGAAATCGCGAGAAGGTGGACATGTTGAGGGACGATTGTAGAGGGGTGGCTGCGAATAACTCACGAAAGCACGGCAGAGGCGGCGTCTGAAGTCCCTGGTGAGTCGATCGCTACAGCTGTGCGATCGACTCAATCAGGTTCTTATTGACGGCCACAAACTCCGAGCGATCCTTATCATCGATCACCACGTCGGTGAGGCTGATAAAGAGGCGTTGCTCTTCGTTGATAGCATCGGACACGCGATGTCTCATGGGAGGAATGAGGAAGTCGCCAACGTAGACGCAGTTCACACTCCGGACGCGGATGCGAACCTTCTTGCCTTCGGGCACCAACCCCTCCTCCCCGTTCTCGGGTGAGCCTAGCTCTTACGACGTTCGAATTTTTGACGCCGGCGAAGCTTCTTGTACTTGTGCTTGCGCATTTTCTTACGGCGTTTTTTCAAAACACTGGACATGCGTTCTCTCCTGCGAAGGGGGGAGTGTAGAAGTTTCCGTCTCAAATTGCAAGGCCATGAGCGGATTAAATTGATCATGATCGCGGCGGAAGCAGTGTGCTGGCCGCTTGACCTGCCTGATACCCATTCCTATACTGCACGCATGATATCACTACACAAATGTTCACTGCTCCCCGTGCTGCTCCTATTCTGCTCGATCGTCTTTGTCGGCGTCGGCTGCAGCGGTAAGACCATTCAATATCCTGAGGATCACGAACGGTATCTCCTGATCGATCGGGCGGTGGAATCGCTTCGTCACGCCTATGTGAAGAAAGATGCGTCGGGACTGGCTGCAGTCATGATGCCGCTCGATCAGCTCGAGCGGCTGCAGGAGGAGGCTCGAGCTGATTTCGAGACGTATAGTGCCATGACGTTGGACTTCTCGCTCGAACGCATCATGATTGAAGGGGACGACATCGATGTCTTCGTGCATTGGCAGGGCCTGTGGAAGAAAGACGCGGACGACCCGGGCCTCCGGCAGCGAGGCCACACGCGATTGCAGTGGGTCGGGACGAAGTCGGTTCTGTTACGTGGAGTTCAAGGCGATGCTCCCTTCGGGATGAAAGCTCGACAGGCCGCGATCGATTCCACCCAAACTCCTAAGAAGAAATAATCCATGACGGCTCGTCGATCGCGTGCTCCAGTGGAGGCTGATTTCCTGGTTATTGGGAGCGGTGTGGCCGGTCTCGGCGCGGCATTGGAGCTCAGTCGTTCGGGTCGCGTCATGGTGCTGACAAAGGGCCATCCGCTTCAGAGCAGTTCGATCCATGCGCAGGGCGGGGTGGCGGTGGCGATGAGTGAAGAGGACGATGTAGCGATCCATTTGACCGACACGCTCAAAGCAGGGCATGGGCTCTGCCGAAAAGAAGCGGTGCGGGTTCTCGTCGAAGAAGGACCTGCACGGATTCAAGAGTTGATCGGATGGGGGGCTAAGTTCGATAAAGTCGGTGGAAAGTTCGCTTTCGCTCGAGAGGCAGCCCACAGCCGAAGCCGAATCCTGCGTGCGCGGGGGGATGCGACAGGGAATGAGATGGTGCGCGTGTTGATTGCCGAGGTGAATCGGCAGAAGCAGATACAGCGGTTGGACCATCACTTTACCGTGGATCTCGTGGTCGACGCCGGGCGTTGTTGCGGGGCAGTGGTGCTGGAGGAAGGATCTGGCCGCCAGTTTGTGCTGCCGGCACGTGCGATTGTGCTGACCACCGGCGGAGCCGGGCAGATCTATGCACGGACGACCAATCCTGCCAATGCTACCGGTGATGGCATGGCCATGGCCTTGCGTGCGGGCGCAGTGTTGCAAGATATGGAATTCGTGCAATTTCATCCCACGGCCCTGTATCTGCCGTCGAGTCCGCCATTTTTGCTGTCGGAGGCGATGCGCGGCGAGGGCGCGCAGTTGCGTAATAACAAGGGGGCGCTGTTCATGCAGCGGTATCACCCGATGGGGGCGTTAGCGCCGAGAGATATCGTATCGCGGGCGATCTTGGCGGAGATGGCCGCGACGAAAGCGCGCCATGTCTATCTTGATGTCACCCACTTGGGTGCCGAGTTCGTGAAGCGGCGTTTCCCGACGATCTATGCGACCTGTCTGCGCTACGATATCGATATCACGGAGGAATGGATCCCGGTATCTCCCAGCGCCCACTATATGATGGGCGGAGTGTGGACCGACCTGAACGGTGCGACAACGGTTCCGGGGCTCTTCGCCGCCGGGGAAGTGGCCTGCAGCGGTGTGCATGGAGCGAATCGTCTGGCGAGTAATTCCTTGCTCGAAGGATTG
>JBDSKU010000471.1:0-6188 GCA_039916745.1 Nitrospiraceae bacterium | reverse complement strand
TTGGGGAGAATCCACATTTCGAAGGGAAAGCGTGGGGCAAATGGCGTGACGCAGACGAACTCCGGATTCTCCGCCACGATGCGATCGCCATCCGCGAGATCCTGCCGGAGAATGTCGCAATAGATGCAGCGCTCTTTCTGTTCGTAGTGCGCCCGGCAGCCGTCGAGTTCTTCCTGGACGCTGGTGGGGATAATCGGCAGGGCAATGAGTTGCGAGTGGCTGTGTTCTAGTGTGGCGCCGGCTGACGCACCCTGGTTCTTGAAAATCAGGATGTAGCGGAGCCGCAGGTCTTTCTTCAGATCGATCATGCGATCGCGATAGGCCCACAGGACATCCTCGATGCCTTTCGTCGGCATGTCGGCCATGCTATCGGTATGGCTCGGGGTTTCGATGATCACTTCATGAGCGCCGATCCCGTTCATCCGGTCATAGAGGCCGAGGCCCTCGCGATCAAGGCTGCCTTCCACTTGGAGCGCGGGGAACTTGTTCGGCACGACGCGCACGGTCCAGTTCGGGCCGTTGGGCTCCAGCGGTTGCGGACGATAGGCCATGATTTCTTTCGGTGTCAGCCGCTCTTGTCCTGGGCAAAATGGGCAGAGGGACGCCGCCAATGGTCGTGCAGCATGCACGGGAACGAAGTCGTGTGGCCGGGCACTCCGTTCCGTCGAAATAATCACCCATCGGCCGACAATCGGATCACGTCTTAAATCAGGCATAGTTACTCCGTCGCTGCATGAAAAGCCCTGAGAGTTGAGTCCTGAGTGTCTCAGACAGAATACAATTTCACAACTATAACGCAACAGGCAGTACTTCTTCGCCTCACACGCGCCACAGATCTGCTTCAAACTCCGGACCTGGCACGAGAAAGGTCGCAGGGTTGTACTGCGGGTAGCGTGCCACTTCCAATTGATGTTCCAGGATCAGAATGGTCATGCGGAGTTCCTGTCCAGGCGTGAGCTGTAAGTCCTTGAACGGCACAGCCAGCTCGAGAATCTGCTTACGACAGATCGATGAGTAGAGGCCGATCTCCTGCCACGACCCGCTGGCCAGTTTTTGCGAGAGGACAAACTGGTCTGGCCCTGCGGGCGCGAGTGCACAGGACAGCCGATAGAGGTGCTCGGGTGTGCGCAGCTGCAGCTCGACCGTGAGTCCTGCCTGCCGAGGCTCCGATTGTTCGTCCGGATCGAGCCGGAGATAGAGGTGGTCCAGACTCCAGCCAAACTGGATATCGGTCAGTACGCCTTCGGCTTTCCACATCGCACCGAGCGGCGGCTGTGTCGTGATCCTCCCTGCTCCACGCCACTCGAAAAAGTCGGTCACGAGTCCATCGATAGAAGGGTTCAGCAAGGCGAGCGGCGCGGTCACGAGGTCCGTCTCCGGCATGCTTCGGAGACTACTGATCGGCTGATTCAACAGATCCGGTGGCGTCAGTCCTGCGATCGTCCAGACGTTTCGCAGGTGGGTCCGAAAGAGCCGATCGAACTCGTCGTTGTAGCCGCTATCAAAGTCGTCCCCATACCACCAGAACCAATCGCTGCCTTCGGCGGCATAGAGTTCATCCCAGGCGGCTTGCGCACGATCCGGGGGGAGCGTGGCAGCGATTTCGGTGAGATGGGATCGCGTATGACTGATCAGATCCCATCCCCGATTGTCTTCCTGGTGGCCGATCCAGATTTTATAGTCCTGGTTGATCCAGGAGCCCGAATGGAGCTGACTGACCCGTCGGGTGGCCGGCGCGGCATCGAGCGCGTCGGAAATTGTGGCAGTGGTGGTGCGGAGCTCGTGGCCATCAAGCGCGCCGGTCGAGCAGGCCTTGTAGAGGAGCGAGAGAAACTGCTCGCCTCCCTCGTGGTAATGCTCCCAGGGGTTTTCCCCGTCGAGCACGATCGCAATGGTGACCTGTTCCTGTGGCGCATCGTGAATGATCTGGCGCAGCCGGCGCAGGACATCCTCGGCGGCCATCTCAGGCGTGGTTTTGTGATAGACGAATCCAAAGGCGTCGGAGATCTCCCGATCCCGAAATAGCATCGTGATGTCGTGGCCGTCCGGTCCGACCTGGTAGGGCTGATAGAGATCCCGGTGGCGTTCCCAGGGTTGCTGGGCTGCGTTGAGCGAACGCGCGAGGATGCCTTCGTCGGTCGCGAGCCAGCGCAGACCGACCTTCGGCAACATGGGAATCAGTTCCGGACACACAGAGCCCTCCGACGGCCAGAGGCCTACCGGGGCGCGGCCGAATGTGGCCGTATGAAACTCGACCGCACGCCGTAGCTGCGTCTCGGCATCTTCCGGCGCATGGAATCGTGAGGGGAGTGGAAGGTCCGGTCTGGCGCGTCGGGTAAAGTCGGTATCGATGACGAGCGGCAGGATCGGATGAAAGAACGGCGTCGTCGTGAGCTCGATTTGTTCACGCTCCAGCAGTCGTCGATAGAGCGGCACGATCTCCCGGACTGCGACGAGCTGGAGGGCCAAGACTTCCTGTTTGTCTTCTTCCGTGAAGCCCCGGTTTTTCGCACGCAATGCGGCCAGGCGCGGATAGCGGCTGACGGTGCCGTAGCCGAACCAGGCGAGGTTGTGCCAGGTCTGCAAGTCCAGCAGATCCTGCGTGGAAAACTGCCGTGCTACCCGCTCCAGTTCGCGGCCTGAGACGTCCGTTCCGCGCTTCACGAGCAACTCATGGTAACGCGGGTGGGGGCGCACCATCGTGGCCCAATTGGCGGAGAAAAAATGGCGGATGAGAAAGGCTTTTTCTTCCGGACGAAGATCCGCCGCCGGGCGCTGCGCATGTTCGAGAAAGAGGTCGCGTACGGCTCCTGATCCGACTTCGTGCAGTTGTCGCAGGAGCGAGGGGGTAAAGTTGAACGTGGCTTTGATCGAGGGGAACTTCTCCAATACATAGGCCATGTCGTAGTAGGCTTTGGTGGCATGGAGCCGCACCCAGGGCATGCTGGCAGACCCCGCGACCGGGTCCGTGTAATAGGGCTGATGCATGTGCCAGAGAAAACAGATGTGGGCAGTTTTCATGGTTAAATGCTATGAGCAGAAGGCTGAAACAGTCCGCCAGCTTCGTTCTCGGCTCTTCGAAATCCTCAACGTACCCCTGAGGGTACGCCTCCGGTTTCGATTCGCCTGCGGCCTTGCTGGACGAACTGTTTGAGCCTCCTGCCGGAGCGTATTCCTGTTGTTCTAGACGTGCGACCAGTTAAGTCTGGCGTGTTCTATAGTCTTTCCGCAACCTGTTCGTGATAAGTATCGCATAGGGTAGGGGATGGGGCGAGAAGAAATCAATGCGTGACGCAACTCGGCAAGAGGTGATGGTTCGGGCGTTTTGGTACTGGGTGCCGGTGGCGCTGTATGCCGGAGTGATTTTTTTCTTGTCCGCCCAGTCGCACCCGGAGGATCAACTGCCATCGTTCTTGCTCAAAGAGGTGAGCGATAAGGTTTTGCACGCGGTGGAGTATGGCATCTTGGCCGTGCTTTGCTACCGGGCGTTTCGCTGGGCAGCAGGGCCGGCTCTCGCCCGGCAGGCAGTCGTGCTGGCGATCCTGACGGCCTCGGTTTACGGCATCACGGATGAAGTGCATCAAGCCTTCGTCCCTCTTCGCGAATCCAGTTGGCAGGATTGGCTGGCCGATACAATCGGCTCAGCCATCGGGGCGATGAGCTGGCGGTCCATCAGATCGGAATA
This sequence comes from Nitrospiraceae bacterium, assembly GCA_039916745.1. Classification (GTDB taxonomy): domain Bacteria; phylum Nitrospirota; class Nitrospiria; order Nitrospirales; family Nitrospiraceae; genus Palsa-1315. Next base: position 2,503 of record JBDSKU010000471.1, on the reverse strand, counting down.
ATGCGCCGCGAGACGGGCGTGATGGGCGAGAGAATCGGGACGAGTTCATCTGGTTCATCTAGTCTCTCTGGTCTTTCTGGTTTCTTTAGTTATCAGGTTCTGCCAACCAGGCAGACTGAATAGACCAGATCAATGAGATAGACCAGACAGACAGTCTGCGCCCTTGCGCCCGACGATCCTCTGAAAGTCAGGGTGCTTTCTCGCCATAGTAAGCGTATTCTTTGGCGCGAATAGTTGAGGGAAACACTATGGAGCTCTTCAGTGAATTTCTCCCCTGACAAGCCCATCCAACATCTCAAAGATGATGCATTGGGACGTGAACCATTCGTTCGATCGATTGAGTCTGCCATTAGGGGATGGAAGGACAAGGAGAGCCTTGTTCTTGCGATTACGGGTCCATGGGGAAGCGGGAAGTCCTCTGTAAAGAACATGCTAAAGGATTCTTTAGGGTTAGCTAATCCGAATGTCCAGGTTGTCGAATTCAACCCCTGGCAGTGGGCAGGCCAGGACCAGCTAGGACAAGCATTTTTTCGCGAAATAGAAATAGCGTTGGGGAAGTCCCCTTCTGGAGATAGCAAGAAAAACGCTGCTAAATGGCGTCTGTATTCTGCAAGGCTCCATGTAGGAAGTTTTGTTTCTGACACGGCATCGCAGATGATAACGAGGGTACTTTCGGTTGTCGCCGGGTCAGGGCTGGCATGGACGCTAATGACCGATCATATCGGTTGGGCGGCAGTAATTCTCTTTTTCACAGTAGTCGTTGTTGCCTGGGGAAAGCTCATTCACGTGCTAGGTGAATTTGCGTCCAAGTGGGCCGAGCTAAAGGAGGCACGGGCGGCTGTATATGAAATGTCGATGGAGGAGTTGAAAGGAGAACTTCGTCAGTTAATGGAAGGGCTGTCAAAGCCAATCCTGGTCATCATTGATGATATTGACAGGCTGACAGCCTCCCAAATTGGCTACCTCTTTCAATTAGTCAAGGCCAACGCCGATTTTCCAAACTTGGTCTATGTGCTGCTCATGGAAAGTCGAATCGTGGAGAAGTCGCTTGATTCAATATCTGCCGGAAATGGAAAAGACTACTTGGGAAAAATCGTCCAGGTGACACTTCCTCTGCCGCTACCGGCAAGGTTGAAACTAATTGGAATTCTGGAACGAGAAGCGCGTGCTTTGGTTCAGGAACCGGTTCCCCTGACAGGGTTCGATGAGCTTGAATGGGCATCTGCGTTCATCGTTATTTCCCCTATCTTTCGGACGCTTCGTGACGTGCATCGATTCATCAATGTGCTAGCTTTCGATATTTCGGTCCTTCGAGGGAAACGTACCCTGTCCGTCAACGTCGTGGATCTTGTCTGTTTGGTTGCTCTGAAGGTTCTGCATGAGAAGGTATACCACCAGTTGCCGCGCGTGAAACGTTTCCTAACCAAAGATGAGTTTCAAGTTACAGATGAACAAGTGAAGAGTGCCAGGGAATCCATTCTTAGTGCTTCTTCTGAGGTTGACCGCAATCTTCTCAGGCCTCTGCTTGTGTACTTGTTCCCCTCCTTTCCATGGGACGATGATCGCTTCTCGCTTCGTGGTTTTAATGAAGATGATGCACTCAGAAACCTTCGAGTTCATCATCCTAAGAATTTTGACCGGTACTTTGTCTATTCCATTGAGAGCGATGATATTGCTCCTGAGGACTTCGAGCAATTGCTTCGCGTATTGCCAAGTCGAAATGGAGCAAGAAGCTATTTCCAAGATTGTTTTCAGCGTGGAGTGCTTGTCAGTGTCTTTGAGCGGCTGGCAGCCTACATTGACAAGCTTGAACTTCAGCACATCGAGCCTTTGCTTACAGCGCTGTTTGACATTTCCGATGAATGCCTGCCGGAATGGCCGCATAGGGAAAGATCGGTGCTTGATAGATTCTACTTGGTGCTAAGCAGTAAACTTCTGATGCGAATTGAAGACTTTGACCAGAGACTTCACACCTTTTCTTCCTCCATTGAACACACCACTGGCCTCTATCTGCCTGTTGGGAAGGTCTCGGTTGAAGATCAGGGCAGCAATAGAAGAGCACTAGGTCTGAGCGACGAGCAGCTTCAACCATTGCGTACAGTTTGCGTCAGAAGGATTCAGGAATGGGCAGTGGATGGAAGATTAATCAGGCATCCGGCGCTGGGGTTTTTATTGTTCCGCTGGGAGGAGTGGGCCAAGTCTAGTCAATGGAAAGAGTGGGTAGTTGCCCAAACCGAGACTAAGGAAGGCCTTCTGGCAATCTGTTCGTCGCAGCAGGGTATGACGGTCAGTTCGGAAGGTGTGAGTTTTCATGTGCAGCTCGATTTGCTAGAGAAACTTGTGGATATTGACTTGCTTGAAAAGAAACTCAGCCTGTTAGACAAGGCTGAATTGGCAGTGCGAGAAACTGAAACGGTCAACCTATTTTTTTGCGCTCTTCAAAGCCGAAGAGCACAAAATAATTGAGAATTGATAAGAGAGAGCACGGCTAGTTCTGTCAGGG
>JBDSKU010000470.1:0-10703 GCA_039916745.1 Nitrospiraceae bacterium | reverse complement strand
ATCGTGCAGCCAGAGCACCCGAAACGGTCCGGGGTCCCCGGCCTCCCGGTGTCGTTTGGCTAACAGCATCGCGATCACCAGTTCGACAATCGTCTTGCCGGTGCCGCGTTCACCGTGCAGGAGCAGTTCCTCTGCCTGCCCTGATATGGCCTCCGCAACAGCCTGCGAGGCCGCTGGGGCCACGGCGATCGGGCAGACCATCTCCGGGCACCCGCCCGCCGCCAAGTCGGTCAGAATCAGTGCGACGACTTCACGGGCTGCCGGTCCGTCGCCGAAGTCTTCGTCGCCGATGAGCACAATCCCCCGCCCGTGCGGGTCCGTGCCCTGGATCCATTCCGGTGTGACGATCACCTGCGAGAGATCCAACAAGACCGCGACGATCCGGACCTCGGTTCCGCCCAGCTTTTCCAGGAGCAAGCGTTGAATCCGTTCCTCACTGGCCATGCGAGGCTCCCGTCCCGGTTGCAATCGACGGCAAGGGGCGCAACGTCCGGTTGGCCTTCAATTGCTCCAACAACACGACGGCCCGCTCACCGTGCTCCAACTTCAAGAGCGTTCGGTTCAGTTCACGCGTGGCTGCTGCCTGCCTCAAGTTGACGGCCACACTCAAGCCCTGGCGAATTTCCCCGACTAGGCGCAAATCCACATCCCGATCCTGTGCGGCCGCCTTCAGCAAATCCGTGAGGGTCTGCAAAATCCCGGCATCCTCCCGCAAATCCCCGATTTCGAGGGTGGGAAGCGCCTTCTTCATTTTGCTAGCCAATGCGCCTTTCAGTTGAAACTCCGTGGCGCGCGACGGGTCGGACCCGTGATGGGGACACTCGGCGTCATCCCCGAGTCGATATCCGCAACTCTTTCCGCTTCGTGTGGGCTGTCCGCAAACCTTCAAGCTTCACCTCAAGTTTTGTTCAAGGGCCTTGTCACAACACCGGGATATGAAAAAATCTAGGCACAGGTCCATGTGCAGGCACCGCAGAGCGCCTTAAGCCCCTCCCGGGGTGGCAGCTGTGCTAATCGGTCCTTGCCTCATCTGGCTCTTCGTTTGGTGAGGCCATCACCGCGTGGGGTGAGCCTCCTTCCTGTCTCCCGCCCATCCCCTCGGTCGGCCAATGGGGAGCCTTCTCTCTCTGTCCGTCAACCGACCGACCAGGCCTGCTCGTTGTCTCACTCGTTCTCCTGTCTCCGCCCTCTGTGGCATCGGTCCAGTGCGTGGAGCAGTCACGTAGACTGTTGCCCTTCGCGGTAAGCTCTTGGATTGCAAGGGGCTAACACCATACGCCTTGCGGCTGTTGTGAATGATGCGGGAAGTCCTGGCCTTTCTCGTCTCCTTTTCGCGGTCGAGGGGCCTGTCACCACTGGTCACTTCGGACACGCACCACTCGCATGAGCACAAGCCTGATCGTGCAGGTAACTGGCCCCACCGGCCGGACAGGCATAGGTTGTCGTTCGTCGTCACAGGTTCACAGTCGTCCCTCACGCTTTTGCCTCGTCCTTCCATCGGTCAATCAATCAATCCAGGTCTGACGGAAATACGGATCAAGATCCATTAGCCTGGGACTCATCGGAGCAACGGTTGTCTGGACCGCTGCGCTATCACCATCTCCGCTCTGAGTGCGTGGTTTTATGTTCACTGTTCCCATACCGTGCCCAGACTGTGCCCGGACTTCGGCTTGAAGATGCCGTGATCACCTGTACGGGGACGGCCAGGCTTGCCACGACGAGAGCCAGGAATGGGTCTGGGAGCGTCTATTGGGTGTGATTTACCGGTCACGGTCTTCGGCTCCGTTCAAGCTGCCTTGTTCCCAGTAGGAGTCTTGAAACATTCCCTGATTGAAGCCCGTATTCCTTTCTGCTTCCTCTTGCTCCTCCATAACGCTTGTAACGGTTGTAACGCTTGTATTAGGAGGAAGAGACAGGGGTGACTCTTCCACTGGGGGAAGATATCGTACCCAAGCATCATGCAGATCTGTCCGTTGATACCCGCGAGACACTGCGGTGCCTATCCGGACTGGTTTGGGAGCGATGTCATAGGGTTTGAGAAGCTTAGAAAGTCGGCGGGAGTCGAGCGGCTTCCCTCGAAGATCTCCCCAGGAGGATTCATCGAGGTTGATGAGCAAGAGGAGTAAGTCAACCGTCGAGAGGGCTTCGATCGACCCGAAGACCGTCCGAAGGTCCGCAAGGAGTCGTACGCCGAGGCTGCCATTGTCTCGCTTAGTATCTGTTACAAGTGTTACAGCCGCTACACGGGCTAGTTTTGGCCAGGATCCCCCGGCCGCGTCCGCGATGGCCAGAAGACTTTCCCAGACATCCGCATTGCGATCGGTGATCCCATCTGGCATGGCCGGAGCGGCTTCGATACGGTCCTGAATCTGTGATGTCCACACTGCCAAACGGTCACGTAGTCGATAGCCCTCAGGGGAATGGAGACGACGCCGGTAGGGTTCGACCTGTTCACTTGGAGCACGTCGACGCATGCGGATGACAATCGAGCGCGTCAGGATCGTATCGGGTAGGTCGCCGATGCCCGCGAGCGCCACGGCACAATAGGCCGGCAATTCTTCGGTCTCGATCTGCTTCCCTTTCACCACACACCGGCCAGCGCTTGCCCCTCGGCGATGTCCGGCATTGATGATGCCTCGTATTTCTTCATGCTCTTTGGCTTTCGGCCCGAAGAGCGTATCAATCTCATCGTAGAGGATCGTCGGTGGGCCGTTCGGGTCGGAAACCTTTCGAAACAAGTACGCCGGCGTCGCGTTGATGGCTTCAATGGGTCGAGGGACGAGCGTTTCAGTAATTTCAAGGGCGCGTGTTTTTCCAGAGCCGGGTTCAGGGGAGAGGAACGCAATGCGCGGCGTGGATTCCCACGCATCCATCAGATGGGTATGGGCCACCCAGAGCGTGTGCGCGAGATGGGCATGTTCCGACGGGTAGGCGACAAATCGACCGAGAAAGAGGTGGGCCTGATCGAGAATGGACGAAGACACCATTTCCATGCCGGGAGCGAGAACCATTGGCCCTGGCGGTGTCATCGCCGCTTTCTCGAGTTGTTTTAGAGCACCGGTCGAAGCTTCACACATCACAAGCTTTTCCCTTAAAGAAGGCGTCACGATGGCAAAGGCGTCTGCCGCTCCCTCGGGCTTATCAATGGGCAGATTGAGTCCGGATTCAATGCTGTGCTTGACCGCCTCGAGGCCGAGTCGGCAATGGACATCATTCCAATCCTCTCCGACCGTCTCAGGAATCACGACGAGTCCCTTGATGGCCTCCGCCGCGTCGTGGGCCGCCTTCTGGCCGACCCCGCTCTGATCATGGTCCCCGCAGAAGAGGATTGTGGCCGCGGGATACTTCTGCCGGAGCGTGTCCGCGACTGGGAGGAGATTGCTCGCACAAAAGGCAATGGCGACGGGGTAGCCCGTCGCTGCATGGATGCTGGCCCCCGTGGCATAGCCCTCAACCACGCAGAGGCGCTCCGTGACCGTCCCGATGAGATGGAAGAGCCCTTTCCTGCGCCCCCCTGTGAGAAACCGCTTCTCGCCATCCGCGTCGATCAACTGCACGGAGTGCGGGCGATCCTCCGTATCGCACAGGGGGACCAACAACCGGTCATCGTCATGGATAAAGACGCCATACGCGCAGACCTGCTTGCGTTCAAGATACGGGTGTTCATGCGCGTCCTCGGCTGCCTGAATCATAGCTATGGCGCGCTGCTGGGCGTCCTGGTGCCGGTGGAGTTCTTCGTCCTCGCGCTCTCGTTGAATCTTGCCGATTCGCTCGCGATACTCCGCGAGTTCCTTCGCCGTCATCGTCCTGTCGGATCTAGCACACCAGGTTTGCTTGAGGTCTTGTCGCCAGTCGCCGAACGCGCCAGCAGGAATATTGTCGCCATGAAAGATGTACCACCCGCTGTCGTCGCCATGACCATTCGTGGAAAATCGGTGGATCTTGCCGTCCGCGACGATGGTATCCGGGGCCGGGACCCTGGCCTCTAGCATGGCAAGGCGAAACTCGTGCGTGGGGGTCATGGCTGGCCCTCCCGCCGCTCGAGAGCCAGCACGGCGCGATCAAGCGCGAGACTTCGCCGTGGATTGAACGTCGGTCGCATAAGGATTTCCAGCGCCGCTTTTTTTTTGCGGAGTCGAGAAAGCGCTTGCGCCGGAAGGGGGGTTTCTCGTACACTATGAATCACCTTCGTGTCTCCTTTTTTGGACGCCCCCGCTTTTGCCGAGCGCGGGGCGTTCGCCTATCAAGCCGTCACTCGCTCTTTCCGTTTCGCGCCGCGAGATTTCCCCGCGCCTCTTCCACTGTGCATCCGTCGAGGCCGGACAACCACGCCTCAAGCTCCGCTCGTAAAAAAATAATCCGCCCGCCGAGTTTGCGAAACGGGATCAGGCGCCGCTCGACCAGCCCCCGGATTTGCTTCTCGGTATCTGGTCCACCGATCAGACGGGCCGCGCCCCGCACATCAACGGCCGATGTGCCGTTGATCGTGCGCTGGCCCAATGCCTGACCCTTGCATTTGCGGGGCATCTGGCGAAGCGGCGTGCTCATCGCAATCCTCCGGCGATGGCTTCGTCAAAGCTGTCGCGTTCCAGTGCCGCTTTCAAAATGGCAATACGGACTTTTCGCGAATGCCTCGGATCTCTCGCGAGGTTGCGCGCCCACACGCTGGAACAGCCTAATTGCGGGAGCCAGTCAATTTGTTTGAGTCCGAGGAGCTGGGCGAGGACGAGCGGTTCTACAGGCGTCATGCCTGTCTTGTAACGCTCTTTGTGGAAGTTCAGAAAGCCAGAGGAGAAAACGACGTAGTTTCAAACCTGAACTTTTGTGAGGGCCAAAAGTTTGCCTTTGATTGCCCATTCCCTGACCCTGCTAAACAACGCATGCTGCCCCTTGAGATCCTTGGGGATCGGGAGGCCTTGCTCCCGAGCAAACAGGACCGGCCACGCGGGGGAATGATAGGGCGGAGTGCGTTGCTTCATGGCCCAGGCTGCTTCATAGAGTTGTGTGCTATGGGGAGGAGGTTTTTTACCTGAGGTTGGAGGCTTCGCGCTTTTTTTCGGCCGGCCCTCTTTGCGCGGCAACGTAGTCAGGGCCTTGAAGAGTTCGTTCGCCTCGATGAATTGTTTATTTGATACCTTGGGCATTGGCCCGTACCCCACCACCTCACCTGTTTTTGAATTGGTGCTGAATCTGACCGGATTGCGCCAAGGACGCTGAATATGAGGCGGGGTTGTCCCGGCCGCATGGCGAAGCACCTCTCGGCTGTGTTCGTCCGTAGCCTCACAGCCCAGGACCGAGGCGGTATAGATCCGCAGCACGTTCGGGCTGGTCTCAAACACATGGACGAGGTCGGGGCTACTATCCATCACATGCTCACCCAAGATTCGTAAGTAATGGGGTTCCTCTTCAGGTTTCGGGAGCGTGAGCGTGGCTCGCAGGCTGAGCGGGAGCATTGCGAGGTATCGCTCAAAGAAGAGTTGGAAGGGATGGTCCGTCACGCCAAGACTTGACAGCAGCGCGAGCTTGTATAAATCCCAATGTGGGTTAATCTGATCATTCCGCAAGATCGAGAGACATTCTTCTTGACACTTTCGGAGATGGTCTTCGCCCGCCTTCAGCATCGGCGGCCTAATCTCCGATGGTGATATCGGCGCTGGTCGCCGCGTGGATGTCTCCGGTGTGACCGTCCCCATGGGGACGGTCTTCCGTTTCCCCTGTGCCTTGCTATGAGTGCGGACTGCCATAGACGTCACACCTCTATCGGCGAAGACCCGCCGTTTTCTTGTGCGTGGGGCTCAGCCGGAATGCGGTTGCCGCCAATTCCAATTTCGCGCCGAGCAGCTTCCATCTCTCGGTCGGCCTCAGAGATATTCACGGCAAACTTCGAGATCTTCTGACTCGGCTCGTTACGGTACTGTCGGTGCGCCTTCATGGGGAGCCTTTACTTGCTCTCCTCGTTGCTCTGAGCCGTCTCCGACAATGCATCGAGAAATTCATCGATCGGCTTGGCCCTTTGCAATGGCACGCCGGAATCGACAGTGGAAAAGTGTTGTGAAAGATGTCGTGAAATAGGTGGGGAAACAGGGGGAAAGTCAGGGAAACACGGGGAAGACCCAACACGCCTTCCCCCCACTGTCCATGCGGTGTTGCTTGTTTTGTCAACCATTTGCATGGTAGGCTCGGATCAGTTTTCGAGACTGCCCGATTCGGCCACTCTCGCACCTCTCCGCTTAGTAGAACTCGCCTGACGTCGGGGTAGGGTTTGGCGAATGTATCGTTATTGCGATCAGCTGGCGGAGCTTACCCTGGGGACCGTGATTTTTCAATCGGTTTTCTTCTATTTCTGAAATCTTCTTCTTGAAGTTAGGTGGATACGTGGTCTCTGCAACTGTGGGTCATTGGCGGGATAAAGAGAGAGCCGGCTGGTCCCTCTCATTTTTCTAAGTCAAGCAGAGCAACGTAGGAATATACGAACGGCGTGAGGCGGACTTGGATCCGGTATGCACCGGGTGAAGATGAGCTGGCCCCATAAGGCTCTAGTCTCGGTTCCTCCTGTCCTCTGAATTCATCAAGACTGATCAATATTGACCAGCTGGTGATTGGCATCATCTGGCATAAACTGGCTCTCAGTATAGATATTCACTATTGGTTCCAGTAGCCATGAGTCCATGTAATACTTATGCGGTTCGGAGAACTGTTGCTGAGAAAAAGCAAAGCCTTCTTTCGAAGTTTCGTCAGGAGTACTACTCTGTCAATATGAGATGATGGTGAGTTAATTAAGAGGCAGTTTTCGCACAGGTTGACGCTGAGCTTATTCATGTGGCTTGGGTGATAGCTATACGAGGAAGGGCGCCATAGCCCGTTGTTGACAGAATGCCTGCCGGGCTTCTTCCATAAGTAGGTCTAATTGATGACGCAAAATCATTTGCTTCCGGCTTTTCGCAGTTTGAGAGAACTTTTCGAGTTTCGTTGCCATTACACGCCGCAGGGACTGGCCTATGTCTTTGTTCGGGACAGTCTAGATTCTGAGCGTCAGCTGACGTATGGCGAGCTCGAACATACGGCCCGTTCCCTCGCTGGCCATCTTGCACGGAGCGCTCGACCAGGAGCGAGAGTGCTTCTCCTTTACCCTCCTGGCCTCGATGTCGTCTGCGCGTTCTGGGCCTGTATCTGTGCTGGACTGGTGCCTGTTCCCGCTCCTGCTCCGGATCCCGTGAGACGGAGGCACAGCCTGCCACAACTTCGAGCCATTATCGAGGATGCTCAGGCGTCGCTGGTACTCACAACCTCCGGCATCGAAACCCTTTCTTCGGAACTGTCGCTCGTCACGGATGAGAATCCGATCGAATGGATGGCCACGGATCGGTCCTACGATCAGGCCGATATGGTCGAGTTGCCACGTCTCGAAGAAACTGCACTAGCCTATTTGCAATATACTTCGGGCTCAACGGCCACTCCTCGTGGCGTCATGATCAGCCATCAGAATATCTTGGCGCAGTGCAAGACCCTTCAGCAGGTCGCAGGGGTCGATTCCAAGAGCCGGTCGCTCTGCTGGCTGCCCTACTTTCACGACTATGGGCTTGTGCATGGCATCATCGCGCCTTTCTATGCCGGTATTCCGGCATACCTAATGTCTCCGATCACATTCCTGAGGCGGCCTCTCCGATGGCTGGAGGCGATCGATCGCTTTGGCATTACGCATAGTGGCGCCCCGAACTTCGCCTATGAATCCTGCACCAAGGCGCTCCGGCAACAGGTAGATTGGGGAGGCTATCTTCAGTCATGGGTCGTAGCCAGTTGTGGAGCAGAGCCGATTCATGTGGAGACTATCGACGAATTCACACAGGCTTTCGGGGTTCATGGTTTTGCACGGCGAGCCTTTTCCCCAGCCTATGGATTAGCCGAATCCACCTTGGTGGTGACCACAAAGCGATTGGGTGAGGATCCCCTCATCCTGCCTGTGGCGGATGAGGCACTTGCGGCACATCGCGTGCTGCAAGTCTCGTTAGAGGCCAAAGGGGCACGGAGGCTGGTCGGATGTGGGGCGCCGCTTCCCGACACCACTGTTCGCATTGTTGATCCTGTGACGCTCGCCGTCTGCGCTGCCGACCATATCGGGGAAATCTGGGTCGCCAGCCCCAGCGCCTGCCAGGGTTATTGGAATCGTGACGAGGCTCAGGACCTGTCTTTCCGAGCCTCTCTCGCAGGGGATACAGAGCAGAGCTTCATGCGGACCGGTGACTTGGGATTCCTTCATGACGGGCAACTCTTTGTCACCGGCCGCCTCAAAGATTTGATCATCGTCCATGGACGGAATCTGTATCCCCATGACATAGAACGAACGGTTGAGCGGAGCTATTCGGGGTTACGGATCAATGGAGGCGCCGCATTTTCTGTCCAGGAAGGTCGCGAGGAGTCGCTGGTTGTGTTGCAGGAAGTCGAGCGGGCACCGTCTGTCGATGTCGAAACGATTGCCATTGCCATCCGTCAAGCCGTGCTGGCGGCGCACGAGGTGGCGGTTTCCTCGGTGGTGTTGGTTCGCAGCGGCGGATTGCCTAAGACGTCTAGTGGCAAGATTCAACGAAGGGTTTCCAAAGAGGCCTTTCTCAACGGAACGTTGCCGACAGTAGGGATGAGTTCCTCTGAGACTCAGGCCAGTGAAGCCAGGGCAGTGGAAGCGGAATTAGTCGAGGAGGAGGGCGGTGCGTCGACATATGGTGGGAGTTCGATAGAGGAGTATGTCCAGCGTCTGATTGCCGCGCAGCTCGATGTCGAAGCACAGCGAATTTCGACGGCACAGCCAATTGGGACACTCGGCATCGACTCGCTCAAGGCCGGAGTCTTGAAAAATCGTCTGGAGGAAGAGTTCGGAGTCGAGCTGTCCTTTCATCAATTGCTCATCGACTGGAGTATTCAGGATGTCGCGCGGCATCTCCTAGTTTGTCGAGGTCAGATGTGGTCGAGCAAGGGAGCCAAGGCTGTCGATATGCCAGCTCTTGCCCATGTCTCAGCCGAGTCTCCAACCTTTCCGTTATCCTCGTCACAGCAGCGTATATGGTTTGCCGAACGACTGAGTCCCGATTCCCCCGTCAACAATATTCCTGTGGCGGTTCGGCTGCACGGTAACCTCAACGTCCCGGCGTTAGGAGCGAGTCTTCGGACGCTTGTCCGCCGTCATGACATCTTACAGGTAACGATTGACGAGCAGTCAGGGGTCCCTTTTCACAGGGTGTCGGGTGGCTGGGACCTGCCCCTTGCGCTACGTGAGGTTCGCGAGGGGGATGCACAGACCTCTGAGTCCGAGCTGCGTCGTCTGATCAAGCAGGAGGCTGCAAGCCGCTTCGATCTTCTTCACGGTCCGTTGATGCGGATGTTGTTACTGCGCGTGGACGAGCATGAGCATGTGTTGATTGCCACGTTTCATCATCTGATCATGGATGGATGGTCCATCCGGCTGTTATGCGAGGAGCTGAATGTCGCATACCGGGCCGCCTGTTCCGGTGAACAGGCGCTATGGCCGAGTCCAGTAGTGCCGTATCGGGACTATGTCGCCTGGGAGCAAACGGGACTTGACCAGCGACGGCGCGATACGCAGCGGCTCTATTGGGAACAGCAGCTGAGGGATCTTCCGGTTCCGTGTGAAGTGCCTATCGATTTCCCCCGATCGACAGAGGTACGACAAGGTTGCCGAACTGTGGCGCTCGATTTCTCGGCCGCGGAGACCGAAGCATTCGACCGCTTCTGTCTGCAGATGGGGATCACCCCGTTCATGGCTACCGTGGCGGGGTTTGCATCATTGCTCTTTCGCTATACCGGAGAGACGGATCTTGTCGTTGGGGCTCCGGTGAGTAATCGAGCGGCACGAATGGTCGAGCAGGTTCTCGGCTGTATGGTGAACACCGTCGCGCTCCGGGTCGATCTTTCTCAGGATCCGACGGTGCGCGCCTTGATTGCTCAGGTGCGACAAGTTGTGGCCTCGGCGACAGATCATCAGGACCTTCCGTTCGAAGAGGTTCTCCGGGCAGTCTATCCCGATCGTGATGAAATACGCGCTCCGCTCTTTCGGCTGATGGTGGCCTGGGAGGAGGATGCGGTGGCCGCGCTTGACTTAGGCGGTGTCAGCGCTGAGCGCGTTCAGATCGAACGCGTCGCCACTCCCTTCGATGCGACTGTGTTCTCCCGGCGGCATCGGGGCCACATCGAGCTGGCAATTGAGTACAACAGCGCCCTCTTCGAGGACGCGACGATGACGCAGATCCTGGGTCATTTACACTCGTTGCTGGCCAGGATGGCCGTGTCTCCTGATGTGCCGTTGTCTGAACTCCCATTGCTCACGGAATTCGAACGTCAGGTCGTTCTCGTGGATTGGAATCGCACTGGTGCGGACTATCCAAGCGACGTCAGCATCCATGATCTTATCGACAGACAGGCGGCCTATGCACCGGATGCCTTGGCGGTGGTCTCGGATAGCGGCACGCTCACCTATCGGCAACTTTCGGAGCAATCGAATCATGTCGCGCATGATCTCCGGCGGCGGGGGGTTCAACCTGGAAGTCTTGTCGGGTTGCTCCTTGAACGGTCGTTCGAGATGGTGGTGGGCATGCTCGGAATTCTCAAGGCTGGCGCGGCCTATGTGCCGCTCGACCCCGATTATCCTGAAGAGCGGCTGGTGTTTATGGTGCTCGACAGCCAACTCACCACGG
>JBDSKU010000469.1:0-4512 GCA_039916745.1 Nitrospiraceae bacterium | reverse complement strand
AGCAATTGCACGCGGTTCGGTTCGACGATGAAAAAGGCATCGCGTACTCGCGGCTGAGTCAGCCGCTCGGCGTCGGCCGCAATGGTCACCAACCGGCCGCCCATTCGCAGAATGTCCCATGAGCGGTCCCTTGTGTCTCCTCCGACAGTATCAATCACCACATCTACGTCTCGAACGACCTGCTCGAACGGCGTCGTCCTGTAATTAATCACTTCGTCGGCGCCGAGCGATCTGAGAAAATCCGCGTTTGCCGCCGAAGCCGTGGTGATCACATGCGCTCCCTGATGATGGGCCAACTGCACGGCGAAGCTGCCGACGCCACCCGCTCCACCGTGGATCAACACCCGCTGTCCTTTCGAAATCCGTGCGCGATCGATAAGGGCCTGCCAGGCGGTCAGGGCGGAAATCGGGACCACAGCCGTCTGCACATGATCGAGCGTGACCGGCTTTGGCGCAATATTGGCGGGAACCGTCAGACAATATTCCGCCTGGGCCCCGTCGATGAACCAATCGCTCAAGCCATAGACCTGTTCTCCGATCTGCACACCCGTGCAGGCCGTCCCGATTGCCACGACCACACCGGAGAATTCGTGGCCGAGAATAATAGGAAATGGTCTGGTGCCGCCATCAGGGGTATGGAAGGTGGGATACCATTCAAATTCCGTCGGCGTGACCGCCGTGGCGAAGACTCGAACGAGAACCTGCTCGGCGTTCGGAGTCGGTTGCGGTCCGTCTTCGTGGAGCAGTGATTCCGCCTTGCCTGTCTGATGCAACCGGATCGCCTTCATGGAATTAACCTCATCGCGCGTACCTGTGTCTCGACCTTCGTATCATTCGTAAACATCAGAGTTGGCTCATGCCGCCGTTGGCCACCAGCTCGGTGCCGACAATGAACGCAGACTCGGCAGAGGCCAGATACAGGACAGCACTCGCGATCTCCTCGGACGTCCCGAATCGCTTGAGCGGGATTTGGGCCTGAATGCTGGCTGCGACTTCGGAGAGCTGCTTCGCAGAGAGACCCAGGCGGTCGTAGAGAGGGGTGGAGACAGGGCCGGGGCTGATCACATTGACGCGGATGCCTTTGCTCAGCAGTTCAGAGGACAGTGTCTTCGCCAGCGAGATCAACGCGGCCTTGCTGGCGGCATACACGCTTGTATTGGGCATGCCGATGTGGGCGTTGATCGAGCCATTGAGTACGATCGCGGCTCCTTGGTTCAGCAGGGGAAGCAGCGCCTGAACCAAAAAGTAGGGACCTTTTAGGTTGGTGTTGAAGGTTGCGTCCCACATGTCTTCCCCGACCGATTCGAACGGCGCAAGCTTGGCGATGCCCGCATTGATAAATACGGCGTCGAGCATCACGCCCTGCTGCTGCAGCAACGTTGCGAGCTTGATCCCATCGGCGACATTCCCGGCATCGCTTCGCACAACGATGACGTTCTTCCCGAGCTGAGCGGCCGCCTTGTCCAAGCTGGACTGATCGCGTCCTGTGACCACGACTCGCGCGCCTTCTTGCGCAAACGCGAGTGCCGCGGCCAGACCGATCCCGCTGTTGCCGCCGGTGACGAGAGCGACTTTTCCTGCGAATTTCTGTGACCTGAACTTCCCTCCCTCTTTCGCGGGCTACTTGGAGAAGATTCGAGGGTCTCATGGGGGCACCGCGAACAGAATTATTCTACGCGCTCATAGTCGACGAGGTCTATCGCGTGGAGAGGTGAGGATGTCAGACCGCTACAGGCCTGGAAATTCGGAATCTCTCCGGTTTTCCTCTCCCTTTTTATTGTCCTCAACATTGCTGAGGGCGGCCCTCCATACATTCAATTGGACGCGTAGCCGGGTGGCCGGTATGGTGCCCTTTACGAGCTCGCCATGGCGGCGGGAGTCAAATCGATGGGCCTCCGGAATCCCCCGGGCGGTTCCTCTGCAAGCCACTAGTTGTCAAAGGAGGGTTTTACCATGATTCCTAAAAAGCATACGGCGTATGTCTTTTCATTTTTTATGGCGCTGCTCATGTCGAGCATTATGTCTTCCATTATTTCGATTTTTAACATGGGACTGATTGAGGGAATCGTGGTCATCTGGTTAAAAGCCTGGATGCTCGCGTTTGTCATAGCCTTCCCCACGCTGACTCTGATTACACCAATGGTTCGTAAGTTGGTGTCTATTGTGGTCGAAGACAACACATGACGTAAGAACGTCGTGCCTGCTGTTGCCGCCAGTTCAACACATATAGGGAGGTCATGTGATGGGTATCGAAAATAGTTACATCGGTGGTGCCGTTGTGGTTGGAATAGGTGCGGTCTTGATCATGGATCTCTGGAACCTCTTTTTGCGACATGCGTTTAATATCGCCTCGCTCAATTTTTGTCTCGTTGGGCGTTGGCTGAGCCATATGCGTACAGGCACGTTCACGCATGCGAACATTGCCGCAGCTCAGAAAAGGCCGGTAGAATGTGCGATCGGGTGGATTGCCCACTATCTGATTGGCATTGCCTTTGCGGTTCTGCTTGTCATGCTCACATCCGGCAGCTGGCTTGAAAGCCCATCGCTATTACCAGCCTTGTTGGTTGGTATAGGTACCGTGCCCATCCCGTATTTCATTGTGCAGCCGGCCTTGGGATTTGGTATTGCTGCAGCAAAAACGCCGAATCCCACTCAAGCAAGACTGAAAAGCTTGATCACGCATACAGTATTTGGTGTCGGGCTGTACCTGGCGGCCTTTCCCGTGAGTTATGTGGTGCACCTGTATGCCTAGCAATTACAGGTCCGCGGACACCAACGCCTACGAGGCTGAATTGCATTTGTGTCGGCGCTCTCTGACAGGGTGGTGTGTCATGCTGTCTCGCCACGGATAGACTGATGCGACCCAGTTGAACGTCGAACCCCGCATCACAGCTTTGGGTCTCACGGGATTTGTACGGCATTGTTGGAGCCGCGGCGCCATAGCGACAGTGATGTCTTCAAGGGGGAGGCCAAGACGATGGAAATCTACCAGCTGAGAACGTTTGTGACCGTCGCACGGGAGGGCAGCATCACGCGTGCCTCGGAGCTTCTTTTTCTCAGCCAGCCTGCTGTGAGCGCGCATATTAAGGCCATGGAGGATGAACTCGGGCTGGTGTTGTTCGAGCGGACGCCCCGTGGCATGAGCCTGACCGGAAACGGAGCGAAGTTGCTGGCCAAGGCGGAGCAAATGATTGTCATGCAGCGAGACTTCATCGACGAGGCACGGCGTATCAAGGGCCGAGTGAGCGGGAAGATCCAGCTAGGGTCGAACCGCAGTACCAGTGCGGAGGTGCTAGGGAAGCTGTTGACCAGGCTTTCAGAAACATGTCCCGAAATGGAGGTGGCGCTGGAGTACGGTCGCTCTGCCGAGATCGTGCGCGCAATCCGCAGTGGCGGGCTGGATGCGGGCTTCTACACCGATGACGGCAACCCCGATGGAGAACTGGAGACCGTTGAGGTGGACCGGTTCGGTGTCTTCCTGGCCGTCCCTCGTGGGTGGATCGATGATGTGGTGCGCCCTGACTGGCAGAAACTGGCGCGCATGCCATGGATCTGTCCGGCATCGAACACGTGCTGTGGACGCGCGGCGGAGAATGTGTTCGAACGGAACGGGTTCCGTCCACAGAAGCTCGTCAGCGTCGATCAGGAGAATGTGACGCGAACGCTGATTGCCGGGGGCGTCGGCGTAGGTCTGTTGCATGCCGAGACAGCCCGGGAGGCAGAGGCGAAAGGAGAGGTTGTGTTACTCGGCGGTGTGCAAGAAGAGGTTCGGGTGCTCTTCGCCTACCAGCGCGGGCGCGCGCACGACCCTCTTATAGAGGCCGTATCGGCCGCAGTGCGAGAAATCCTTGGCTCGTGACCCGAGGGAATCTCGGTTCGAATCGGAGAAAGAAAATGGGGTAGGCTCCTTGTCGTCATACCTTCAGAGGCGATGGGGGAGCGGTGAAGGGTGGGGCGGCGAGGACGGTGCCGGACCGCCACGCGCCGGAAAATTCAGAATATCTCCGTGTTTTCTTCTCCACGGGTGCTGTCAGGAAGAGGAATGTTCTTGCGGGATGTCGCGTCTAATGGGAAACCTAAGACCATGAATCCTGTATTCAGAACAATCTGGGGTAGCCTGGGAGGTGCCGTGCTGTTGTCGATCACCCTGAGCGCGTGCGGCACAGTGTCCCCCGTGCCTGCCGTGCCTCCCGCTCCAGTGGCGGCGGCGCACAGAAACGATCCGCCTGCCAGAGAGTCCAGCGTCGTCCAGTCTCTCCACCGACAACTCCGTGAGCGGGATAAGCGCATTGACGAGTTAGAGTCCCAACTGAATGTCTTGAAATTGATTGATCAGGATGTTGAGGCGAGGAAACCCCCCAGCCGGCCGCCCGTGACGCTGAGGCCTATCGAGTGAGCGATCCCGCCACGCGCCGGGAAATGGGGCCTGACACCATTTTCTTATTCGGCGGCTCACACAATTTTGCAATGGATCCATGCGTCTTCATTGAAGGCATAGATTGCGCACAGACG
>JBDSKU010000468.1:0-4263 GCA_039916745.1 Nitrospiraceae bacterium | reverse complement strand
ACAAACGCATGCGGGATGAGAGCCAGATGAGTTGGACGCCGGCCACCCTGAAAAAGATTCTCCACGATCACCTGGCGGGGGACGAAGTGCTGATCGTTTCCAACCGTGAGCCATACATCCACAATTGGCGCGAGCAACACATCGAAGTGCAGGTTCCAGCCAGCGGTGTGGTCACCGCGTTGGAACCGGTCATGCGTGCCTGTTCGGGCGTCTGGATTGCTCACGGGAGTGGGACGGCCGACCGCGAGGTCGTTGATGCGCGCGGCCATGTCCGCGTCCCGCCGGACAATCCCGAATACGACATCAGGCGGATTTGGATGTCGCCGGAAGAAGAGGACGGCTACTACTACGGGTTTGCCAACGAAGGCTTGTGGCCGCTCTGCCATCTGGCTCACGTCCGTCCCGTCTTTCGATCCTCGGATTGGGAACGATACAAAGAGATTAATGAACGGTTTGCCTTAACGGTGATCGAAGAGGCCAAGACCGACAATCCGGTGGTGCTCGTGCAGGATTACCATCTGGCCCTGGTGCCCAAGTTCGTGCGCGACCATCTGCCGCATGCGACGATCATCACGTTTTGGCACATCCCGTGGCCCAATCCGGAGCGCTATGCCATCTGTCCCTGGTATCGAGAGATCCTCGAAGGGCTCCTGGGCAGCAGCATCCTCGGATTCCATACCCGTTTTCACTGCAGCAATTTCATCAATACGGTAGACCGTTCGCTCGAAACGAGGATCGACTGGGACAGCTCCATGATTTCCTATCACGGCAAACTCACCGCGGTGAATCATTACCCGATTTCGATCGCGTGGCCCAATCGAGGGAAGTCACCACTGCCGTCCGAATCCGAATGCAGGACCCACATTCGCACCATCAACGGCCTCCCCCACGCGCATCGCGTAGGGGTCGGCGTCGAACGGCTGGATTATACGAAGGGCATTCTCGAGCGGTTCCTCGCCGTCGAACGGCTGCTCGAGCTGCAGCCGGAGTGGATCGGCAGATTTTCGTTCCTGCAAATCGCCGCGCCCAGCCGCTCGAAAATCGATGAGTACCAGCAGCTCAGCCGGAATGTGCTGGCGTCGGCCGAGCGCATCAACCAGCGATTCGGGCGAGAGGGCTATCAGCCCATCCTCTTGCGGATTGAGCATCATGAACCTCAAGACGTCGTGACGTATTACCGGGGGGCTGACTTCTGTATCGTCAGTAGCCTGCACGACGGCATGAATCTCGTCGCGAAAGAGTTTGTGGCGGCGCGGGACGATGAGCAAGGCGTGCTGATCCTCAGTCAATTCACCGGCGCGGCCACGGAGTTACCCGAGGCGCTGATCATTAATCCATACAACATTGACCAGTGTGCGGCCGCCCTGCATCTGGCGCTGACGATGCCGCCGACCGAGCAGCGGGCCCGGATGCGCAGCATGCGCGGCATCGTGCAGGAGTTTAACGTGTACCGCTGGGCCGGGCGCATGCTGATGGATGCAGCCCGCATGCGGCAACGGGCCCGCCTTGTGCGTCAAGTGGGTGCGCGAGACGTACGGACCACCACCGGAGGCCAAGCATGACGTATGTGTTATCTGACGAGGGGCGCCGGGCGCTGCGCACATTGGCCGAAAAACCAGTCCTCTACGCCTTCGACTTCGATGGTACGCTTGCGCCGATCTCGCCGGATCGTGATGCCGTCAAAATTCCATACTCCGTAAGCGAGTGGTTGAAGGAGCTCGCCAAGCGCGTCCCCTGTGCCATTGTCTCCGGCCGGGCACTGGCTGACCTCGCGCCGCGCGTGAATGGAGCGGTTCCGTACATGATTGGGAATCATGGAGTCGAGAGTTCCCTGACCCCCGCTCCCACACTCCTCTGGGCTGATGGGATCTGTCAGGGGTGGAAGCGGGACCTCTCCGGCCGCTTCGCCCAGACATTAAAGAATCTGGGCGTCGAAATCGAAGATAAGCGCTATTCCCTCACCGTTCACTACCGGGGCGTGCCAGAACCGGACCTCGTCCGCATGGCCCTGCTGCTTTTGCTCGAGCAATTGTCGCCGGCGCCCCGGCTGATTCCGGGCAAATTGTCAGTCAATGCGCTCCCTCCCGGGCAGGGAGGGAAAGGGCTGGCGGTGTTGACTTTGATGGTTCATCTCCGGCAAGTCGGTCTATTTTTCGTCGGTGACGATGAGACGGATGAAGACGTGTTTGGCCTTGCTGAAGGGGTGGCCATGGGGATCCGTATCGGGCAACACGCCGAGTCTCGGGCGAAGTTTTATCTGAAACACCAAGGAGAGATCGAGGAGGTCATCCGGTTTCTCGTCCACCGCATCGACCGGACACCGGAGACCGTAGATCCTGGCGAACAGAAGGCGAATGACACAAAAGAAACAGCAAACGATCAGTAGGGGCCACCCGGGCAAGTTGCCCCCATGGGGTCAGGGACGCGTGCTCGCGGTTGCCGCCTGTGCAGGTCTGGTGCTGGGAGCATGTGGGAACAGAGAGAATCCAGTGCAAACTGCGGCGGCGCTGTCGGCCAACGCGAGCGTGCCGGGAAAAGGAACGGACCCAGGCAAGCCCGTTGACCAGTCTCCCTCCCGATCTGTCGGCGACGAGCGCTATGTCGCGTTTCAATCTGCGGAGCCAACTGTCCTTGAAGGCGATACGAATCGGGTAACGGATGTGTTCGTCTACGATCGGCACACGAAGCAGACGACCCGTGTCTCGGTCAGCAATACCGGCGCGCAAGCGAACGGAGGCAGCTTTGCTCCCGAGGCAACCCGCGATGGACGGCTCGTTGTCTTCGAATCTTTGGCGACGAATCTTGTGCCGGACGATACCAACAGACAGCGGGACGTGTTCGTCCACGATCGGCAGTCGGGAAAGACTTCCCGCGTCTCGGTGGATAGCACTGGAAGCCAAGCCAACAACTTCAGTCAAGCGGCGCACCTGAGCGAAGATGGCCGCTACGTCGCCTTCGAGTCCTTGGCCTCGAATCTGGTTTCGAGCGATACGAACGGTGTGATCGACATCTTTGTGCACGACCGGCAGACCAAGCGAGCGATCCGTGTCTCGGTCGCCAGCGGCGGGGCGCAGGCAAACAACATGAGCGTCAATGCTTCCATCAGCGCCGACGGGCGCTATGTGACGTTCGAATCGTTTGCGACTAATCTCTCATCCGAGAAAACGGACGGGCCCAAGCAGACCTTCATCCACGACCGGCAGACGGGACAGACGATAAAAGGACCGACGGATCTCCCCACGACAGCCGGGGCCGTGAATAGGAAGGCGTACAAGGGAAATGGATGAGCAGTGGGACATCATAATGGTGCTGTTGAGTGTTGAACGGGGAACGAGCGATAGTTGGAGCGAGAAGAGAGCCTCTGCACGTAAGGCAAATGGCGGTACACGTTTGACGTCAAAGGATTGAGGGCAGGGAAGGGGTTGCATCGGTATTTGTCGAAGGAGTCGCCCGCTGGACTGCCGGGGCACGAGAGGGCGTTTCTGTTGTGCAGCTTCTGGCTCGTGGATAACCTGGCCAAGCAGGGACGTTTGGATGAGGCGCTGGAGTTGTACGACTCACTCTGCGCAAGAGCGGGCATCCTCGGGCTCCTGCCGGAGAAAATCGATCTCTCGACCGGCGCGTTCCTCGGCAATTATCCCCAGGCTTTCGGCCATATCGGGGTGATTTCGAGCGGCGTCAACTTGACGCGGTTGTCAGAGAAGGCGGGGAGGACAGAGTGAACTTCAGTCGAGGGCACAGACCATGATGGAACAGCCGGGGTCCCGCACCCAGCCGCTCATTCAACCGATGATGGAGCCATTTCAACGGTTCATTCACGCCCAGTCCACCGGCGGTGTGCTGCTGTTGGCAGCCACTGTCGTGGCAATGATCTGGGCCAATTCGCCCTGGGCCGAGTTCTATGAGACGTTTTGGAACCTGCCCGTCAGCCTGGTGGTGGGGTCTTATGCGTTGACGGAAACATTGCTGGAGTGGATCAACGACGGGCTGATGGCGATGTTCTTCTTCGTCATCGGATTGGAAATTAAGCGGGAAATCTTAGTCGGAGAGTTGGCGTCGTTCCGGCAAGCCGCCCTCCCGCTGACGGCGGCGTTGGGCGGAGCGATGCTGCCGGCAGCGCTCTATTTGACCCTGAATACGACCGGACCGGGCGCGCCGGGATGGGGCATTCCGATGGCGACCGACATTGCCTTCGCGCTCGGGATTCTGGCGTTACTCGGCAGCCGGGTCCCGTTGGCGTTGAAAGTCTTCTTGACCGCGCTG
>JBDSKU010000467.1:0-12639 GCA_039916745.1 Nitrospiraceae bacterium | reverse complement strand
CGATACGGGTGTGGGCGGAGCGGTTGCTGCCGCCATGGGAACGAGATTGCGCAAGCTCGGGTCGTTCCATCAAGTGTTTTGTATCACCCACCTTCCTCAAGTGGCTGCCCAAGCAGACCATCATTTGCTGGTGGAGAAGGGGCTGGAGAGTCAGCGCACATCCACATCGGTCAGAGCGCTCACGGGGATAGGACGAGAAGAAGAAATCGCCAGAATGTTGGGCGGATTGACCATTACGAAAAAAGTACGTGAGACGGCAGCGGAACTTATTGCGGGGGCGAAGGGGAAACGGTTTGAGTAAGTGCGCGGGCTAGGCGTCAGATCAGTCGGTAGGGGTTGTTGCCGTCGCCATTGCGGGAAGGCATGCTTTGCATTCCTGGATCACATGCGTAAAGAGTTCGGTCAATTTTGGTTCGAAGTGAGTGCCGGCATGTGCACGCATGTGTTGGCAGGCATCATCAATTGAGAGAGGCGTTCGACCAGGTAGCTCCGCGGTCAGATGGTCGAATGCTTGGGCTAGACACACGATGCGGGCCAGTTGAGGAATGCCTTCTTCCTGCAGTCCATAGGGATAGCCTGAGCCATCCCAGCGCTCATGGTGGTAGGCAATGATCTGTCCCACCTCAGCCGGCAGTCCCAATGGCAATACGAGTTTTCCGCCCAGCTCCGGGTGTTGCCGATTACCGACGGATTCCCCAGACATCGCGATTTCATCTTCGGCAAATTGATAGGTCTCAGGCCCAATCTTACCGATGTCGTGGAGGAATGCGCCCAATGCCAGAGACTTTTGCTCAGCGGTCGTTAAGTTGATGCGGTTGGCCAAGAGGGTCGCGTAGAAGCTGACCCGGCTGCAGTGGTTGAGTAGCTGCCGATCCTTGGCCTCAAGCAGATCTGAGAGCAGAGGGAGGAGCAGGTTCGGCATGGATTCGCAGCCGAATGCCGACTCTGGCGCCGGTTTTCCGATCGCCTGATATCCCACGAACAATTTCTTCCAAGCCTGCGCGCCTTCGGCTTCTGTTCCCCAGAGGTCGGTCGATGTCCTGAGGAAATGTCTAAGGAAATCGAGCCGCTGCTTCTTCTCGACGGTCTGGTTGACTAGTGAAAGCAATTCCGTAACGTTGAAGGGTTTGAGCAGGTAGCCGGCCGCGCCATGGCGTATGCCTTCCATGGCGGACTTTAAGCTCCCGTACCCTGTCACCATGATGACCTCAACCTCGGCATGGTCATGCTTGATTTCCTGAAGGAGGTCTAAGCCCTGGCGGTCCGGAAGCTTCTGGTCGAGTGTAATGAGGTCGATAGGCTGGGAGTTGAGTATGTCAATCGCTGCACTGGCTGATTCTGCGGCGAGGAGAGTAAAGAAGGGTCTGAGAATAGCTGTCAGGGCGTCACGAGGTCCTGCCTCATCATCGATCACGAGAAGGGTCGGCGGATTCTTGGCCGAGTCAGAAATCACAGGTAAGGTCATAAATGTCCTCTCCCGCTAACAGGTAGTTTTGAAAGTACCTCCTGTAATTTAAAGCAATTCTTGTTCCATTTCAGCATGTTAGCACATGCCTCTCAACAGAGTGTGGGAGGCCTAGGCTGAGAACCCATATGTAGTTTTCTTGAGCGAAAAACCACGTAGCTCAGCGAGAAAATCTGAAGCCAAATCGTGCAAAAATGACGCAGTAGACGGATTTGGTGTGCTATTCCTGCACTACGGCCTGAGGTTCGGTATTGACTTCCTGGTCTGGTCGGCCGATTCCCAACGTGTCCATGCGGTATTTCAGCATCCGACGGCTGATTCCGAGCAGGTTGGCGGCATGAGTTTGGATATAACCTGTTCGTTTCAGAGCGTCTAAGATAATTTCGCGCTCGAATTCCATGACGGCTTTTTCGAGCGATAGCCGCCCTGCGAGGGTGTCATCGCGCAGTGAGGTTGAGCGAGTGTCGTTCTTCAGGATGGTCGGGAGATGTTCGGGGGTGATGATGTCCGACCCCTTGGACCAAATGAATGCCTGCTCGATGATGTTCTCCATTTCCCGCACATTGCCAGGCCAGGGATAGCGGGAGAGAAGATCGACGGCATCTTTGGAAAATTCTTGAGGCGGCCGGTTTTCTTCCTCAATGCGCTTTGCCAGAAAATGTTTGGCGAGGAGGGGGACGTCTTCACCGCGTTCCCGGAGCGGGGGCAAATACAGCGCAATGACGTTGATGCGGTAGTAGAGGTCTTCGCGGAATTGCCCTTTGCGAACGAGTTCTTCGAGGTTCTTGTTCGTCGCGGTGACGATGCGCACATCCACCTTGATGGATTGCACCCCGCCGACTCTGGTGAATTCTCGTTCTTGCAAGACGCGCAGCAGCTTGGCTTGTGTCATGGCGCTGAGGTCGCCGATCTCGTCGAGGAAGAGCGTGCCGGTATTTGCGAGTTCAAATTGTCCGACTCGACGGGCCGTAGCATCCGTGAACGAGCCTTTCTCATGGCCGAATAACTCACTCTCTATGAGTGTTTCAGGAAGGGCGGCACAATTGAGTGCGATGAAGGGCCGTTCGCGCCTGCTGCTATTGTAATGGAGGGCCTTCGCGACCAGCTCCTTTCCTGTGCCACTCTCGCCGGTGATCAACACGGTGGTGCGGCTGTCGGCGACTTGTTCGATCTTGGTGTAGATGTCTTGCATCGACGGACTCTTGCCGATCAGATTATGAAAGGCATAGCGTCGAACGACTTGCGCACGGAGCTGTTTCACCTCCCGTTGGAGTTCCTGATCCTTGAGCGCGCGGTCGACAATGATGCGGAGTTCTTCCACGTCGAAGGGCTTCGAGAGATAATCGGCCGCGCCAAACTTCATGGCGTCGACGGCAGTTTTGACCGACTTTGTTCCTGTCAGCATGATGACCGGCGCCGTTCGATCCTCGGCACGTATGGTTTGGAGTACCGATAGTCCGTCGGTGCCAGGCAGGATGACGTCGAGGAGTACCAGATGGGGAGCTTCCTTGCGAAATAGCTCGAGGCCCTCTTGGGCGTCTGCAGCTTGGATCGTTTCGTAGGCTGGTTCCAGCACCGCTTTCAATGAAGCCCGAACTCGGGCCTCATCATCAATCAACAGGATTCGCTTTTTCATGCTGGTGTCCATAGGGTGTTGGCGATTATGCGGGCAAAGCCGGTAGGCTCACGAAAAACGTGGTGCCGATACCGACCGCACTCTTCACCCGGATCTCGCCGTGATGTTCTTGAATAATTTGATGGACAATCGTCAAACCGAGTCCCGTTCCTTCGTGTTCTCCGCTCTCGTGTTTGGTCGTGAAAAATGGGTCAAAAATGTGTTCGAGATTCGTTTCTTGGATTCCCTCACCGGTATCCTCGATTTCGATGTGGACCCAGACTTTCCCTCCCGGTTTCACCACTGTGCGGGTTTGAACACGTAACCGCCCACCTGCCCCTGCCATCGAGTCTATGGCATTGAGGAGGAGATTGAGCAGGACTTGCTTGATCTGCTGTCGATCCAGCATGACACGCGGCAGGTCGGACGCCAACTCTTTTTCAATCTTGATCCCGCGGCTGTCAGCTTTGACGTCGATGAAATAGAGACACGAGGCGACAATTTCGTTGAAGTCCTCGTCCGTCAGTTTGGGTTCCATGTACCGGGCGTAGTCGAGAATTTCCTGATCAGCCGTTCGATCCGATACACATCGTCGAGCACGACTTTGCTGAATTCCTGAATAAATTGCGGGTCATCTTTTCGTTCCGGCGCCAACTGGATAAAAGTTTTAATTGACGTGAGGGGATTTCTGATTTCATGAGCGAAGCCGCCGGCGATCGTCTCAAGGGATTTCAGCCGATCCGTTCGCTTCATCAGTGTGTGTGAGCGATGTAGGTCTTCGTACAACACAATGGTGTCGAGCGCATTGGTGGCAGTTTGTGCCAGCGCGGCGAGCATGGCCTTGCTCAGCGTCTGTTCTGTCGTGAGAGGGACTGCTGCGCCGAGGATGGTAAAGGCAATGAGACGGCCTTTGTTGAGATGCGGCAGGATGCGGGAGGCGTGCATAGATTCCATCGCCCTGCGTGCGTCGGCTCCGAAGTCAGTGTTTTGGAGGTCAGTAGCCGAGTCGGCCTGTGCCATGATCCGGTTGGTGGCGAGCAGGTGGTGAGGCAAGGGATGGCTCCCGGCCAACGTTGGAGGAATACAGGCGGGGGCATCTGAACCAACCATGTTGGCGCGGCGATAACATTCGTGTTCGCGATCCAGGACGAATAGCGCCCCATGGGTCGTAGCCCCTGCGCGACAGAGTTCTTGGATAATGCGATTGCCGATGGCCGGCAGGTCGGTCATCGTGCCCAGGTCTGACGCAAACTGTGTGACGATAGTTAAGAGCTCACTGGAGGACGACGCTGAGAAGTCGGCATTCGGTGGGCGTGACGTCATAACGAAGAGGGAGCACAGCCGTGCCGCGTGAGAGCCATAGGGACGTGCATATTGCGCATGAATGGTCTGCGTGTTCAAAGATGTACAGGCTGAGTATACACGGCACGGGTACGTTCAGCTAGCGGATTTACCTTTTTCGATGACGGCGAAGAGGGCTTGCCCATCGAACGCAGGAAGGATGCGGGGCGTGGGGATGCCGGCTTGCTGGAGAAATGAGGTGAGCGATGAGCGGTCGAAGGTATGCAGCAATCCATGCTGGATAGCCTCACGGAGTCGCCCCAGGTAATGCAGAAGGATTTGGGCTTGCGGACTGAATTCATCCTGATTCGCGCTGTGCAGATGCCGGCGATAGAGCACCGAAAGGTCGGTCTCAGGCTGGAAGACCGTGAGGACGAGGCGCCCCTTGGGGTGAAGCACGCGGTATAGCTCACGAATGGTGACCAGCTGAGAGGGAACGAATAACAGTGACAGATTGCAGACGATGCGATGGAGCGAGTCATTTTTGAAGGGCAGGCCCTGCGTCCAATCCGTATGCATCCATTCAGCCGTCAGAGGCGGGTGGATGGTGAGCGTGCCTGCGAAGTCACTGTCGAGTTCCCGATGCAAAGCACGAAGACTCTGTCGCGCCTGCGTCAGCGATTCGTGAGAATGCCCCAAGCCAATGACATGGACGGGACGCTCCGGACTCCATCCGCGTTGGCGTGAGCGGTAAGCTTGGTTCACCATTGTGGCTCGGACCAAATCGCCATGGCCGACCCCCACGTCCATGAGCATGGAGCCAGGTTCAAGCGGGCTGAGCAGTCGGTAGAGATCGTCTAAGAGTTTCCAGTATTCGTGCAGATTCCCGAGCTGGGTAAGCTGCTGCAGGTGCGCGACCCTCAGGGCTTCGCGCGTAATCTGTGAGAGGTTGTGGCGAAGACGGGTACGCTCCAATTCGATACGCTGTTGCCGGGCCAGCATGTCGCGAACCTGCATGCTGAATTCAGCCGGAACGGTTGGCAGCGAGATGGCGGCCGCGATCTGCTCCAGGATCTGTCGGAAGGCCAGCGGGTGTTGCTCATTGAGTGGGAGCTCCTGGCCGATCAGCGGTGTGGGAACCGTTGCGAGGCGGGTATGGGCTCCCAACGCCGTGAGGAATGCTTGCGGGAGATCCGCCGGAGGCAGCGGCCCGAAGGGGGGGCCTGGAATCGTGAGAATGGCCGATGGTGAACGAAGGAGGCGCAGATCCGCAAGTGTGGAGGCGAGGTCTGTAAAGTGGCCTGCCACGAGATCGCCGATAAAGCGATCGATATTGACGTTGAGCCCGAGCAGATTGGCGATGCCACGTCGGAGTCCGTATCGGTGGTCGGCCACGAGATCATGGCCATGGACCGTCATAAGCATGGCCTGAATATCGACGACCGGATTGATCAGGAGCAGGAGGTCGAGGGGGCGGGATTGTATCGCTGTCTTGAGTGCGACCCGTGCAGACAGATCGCTTGCCATCACGATCAGGGGCGCGGTGGGCCAGGTATGTTGTACAAACTCCACGACTTTCAGGAGGTCGGCTTGCATGCTCCGTAACGTCGTCTGCTGTAGCTCGCCGTCGCTGAGCCCGGCATGGTTGGTGTGGTCGTACCGTAAGACCCGGAGCCGGTGGTGTGCGAGGTAGTAGGACAGGGTGCTGGCATCCAACGAGGTCTGGCCATAGCCGGGAGCGATGATGACGACCGGTGTATTCGGTGCGAGTGACGGGCGCAGATGGTCGTCGGTGATCATGATCGCCTGGCCGCGTGGATTCCGGCATTCTCGCGGAATACTGATGACCGATGGTTGTTGCGAGGGGGACTCCGACTCGCCCAGGGACGTCAGATGTTGCCGGACGACACGGTTTACTTCCCGCTCTGCATAGGGAGTGAGCCCGTGAAAGCGGAGTCCGACCAGAAGGGCGGGGTTGGAGTCCTGGGCTGGAAACTCTTTTGGCGCAATGGGATCGAGAGCTGCCCAGATGATCTTTGCGGGAAGCGCGGAATCCGGGGCTCCCGGTTCATGGGAGCCAGGGTGATTCGGGGTATGTGCCGAGGCGAAGTGCAGCGTGGCGAGGCCGCGTAAGAGTTCAGGGGGCGCATTGAGATGGAGACAGACCCCGTCGCGGCTGAGGTTTGTAGTGAGCGCTCCAAGGCGGTGCGTCTTGCCGGTTGGATCTGTGACATCCAGCCGGACAGGGAGTTGCAAGGTGACTCGGACGGCTTCGCGGGGATTGTAGTTGCCCTGTTCGATCGCGATCGGCTGATTCGCGAGATTCAGCATGGATGATGGTTCTGCCGCAAGCAGCACTTCAAGGGAGAAGGATAACGCCTGCTCCTGAGCCGCTTGGATCAGTGAGCCCAAGACGGCAGCCTCTTCTCGTTTGGGTGCATCGAATTCGATGACAAGATGGGAGACTGGGGTTCCAGAAGAGAGCGTGATGGGCCGCTCTTCCGCCATCCCTTGCAGTTCGAGGATTCCCACCGAAGTTTTCAGTACGACATAGGCATCTTGTGGCGCCACGCTGGGGAAGTCCTTGGGGAGCGTGATGCAGGTGCCGCCGAGGCTCAGATTCGTAACGGTGCCATCCCACGTCGTTGCTCCGACGGTGATCGTGGCAGGCAGGGCCGTTGTCGTTCGAGCGGTGTGCCGTCGTTCCTGTTGAGGCCTTCCTGGGTCGGCTGTCGGAGCAGGTGCCGCCGTGCCTCGCATTGTTTCAGGAACGCGTGGGGGTAAGGCGGCAGCGACGGTATCCGGCAGCGGGAATCTCTCGAACGGTGGGCGTGAGGCGGCCGGCAGACGGAGGATGACACGAAGGGGTCCCTGCATCGGCGCCGACACATCCAAGATGCCACCGAGTTCGCGGACGAGCTGATACGACGCGAGGAGATCACTCGACGGAGATGCCGGAGCCGGGGATTCTGCCGACCACACCATGTCCGATTCGAGCAGTTCCATTTCGACCTCGGTCGGCGGAGCGAGAGCAAAGAGGGCGGGGGCCTCTGCCGAGATGGAAGTCGACCCAACCGCGCGCGTGATGACGAGGATTCGATGCAGACGGCCGACCGTCAAGAGGTAGCTCTGCGCGTAGTGCAACAGTTGGTGCGCGAGCGCCGCGAGCTGCGTACGATCGCCGGCGAGGGGAGGAAGGTGCGACGAAAGTTGCCGCATGATACCTGCACCATCCACGATCGAGGGGCTGGTGGATGTGAGCGCGTCGTCAAGGACGTCGTTGATCGTATGCTCTAACTCGACGGCTTTTCGCTCGTGAAGGGCTTGCGTCAGTTGTGCTCCGAGTTTCGTGGCTTCTGCGGCATGACTGACGAGTGTTTCGGCTTGGTCGTCCAAACGTGCGTCGCGAATGGAGGCAAGAAGTCGTTGGGAGTCGATCAATAGTGACGCCAGTGGTTCGTCCAGTTGTTGCGACAACAGTGTGGCTCGTTGGGCCAGCGCAAGCAGTTCATCGGTACGCCGAAGTTCTTGGCGAAGTTGATAAATCGTGTTGTCTTGTTGTTTGGGTTGGGAGAGATCTCGGATCAGTCCCACGGTGCCGAGAAATCGGCGAAGGGGGTCATAGAGTCCTCTGGCGTTCACTTCCGCCGTGAGGGTCAGTGGCCTGTTGTCCTGCGTGGGCTTTCCTTGAAAGATCAACTCGGCATGGCTGGTGCCTCGCGCTCCGGAACGGCGTTCGTTGAGGCGATACCGGGCCACCGACTCCTGGTCCGGAGGTACGAGGGTGGTATAAGGTAATCCGATGAGCTCATCGGGCGAATAACCCAAGAGTGTCACGATGCCAGGACTGACGGTCACAAAACAACCGCTGGCATCCAATTCATAGACGATGTCGCTGAGTGATTCAATGAGCCGGCGATAGCGTTCGTGCGCATGGTCCAGTGCGACTCGCAGGTCGCTTTTCTCGATGGCTTCTTTGGCACAGAAGAGCAGTTCGGTGAGAAAGGCTGGAGAGGTCTTTGCGAGGAAAAAATCGACGTCGGCCTTGAGCGCTTGAATCGCCGCGGTTGAATCGGTGCGGTCGCTCATTAACATAATGGCTGTGTACGGCGCACGGCGCTTCATGTCTGCGGGAAGGGAGGTGCGGTCCCCGGCGAGGCATTGTTCGTCGATCAGGACGAGAGTCCATTCCTGCGGTACTGTCCAGGCACGGGCTTCTTCGGCAGAATAGGCGACATCCACGCGGCAGCCGGGAAAGAATCCGCGCAGACTGATAGTGACGAGTTTAATGGATTCAGCATGTTCGCTGACCATCAAGATGGTGATCGGTTCGCTCTGCGGCATCAAGCTATCCCTATGCGTCTGAGAAACTCGAACAAGTTCCACCCTAGTGCGATATCACCACGCATGCGCATCTCGTGAATCTGAGACAAACCTGCCGCTACGTTCTGTGCTGCAATGTATTCAGAGCACACCTCTGGGAGTGACGATGTGAATAACATAGGCGGAGGTGGGAAACCCAGTCTCCATGCGATGAAATGGGCTGTTTCTTTGGTAGGGGGGGGCGCCTCAGGGATTTCCGGAGCGAACAAAATTGAACGGAATTCGAGGGGGAGTCGGTGTGTGTGACGGAAGAGAACGTTTCGGGGCCTGCCCACCATTGGTGGGCAGGCCCCGGGTATGAGGTACCGTTATTTGGTAAGAGAAGTTTGGAATGTTGCCGAGCAGGCGCCAGGGGTCATGTAGAGCAAATAGTTTCCCATCCCATGTTGAGATTTTTCTTTCTGCAAGGGATGGTGATGGACCATGATCATTTCATAGTCATCAGCCTTCGTGACGGGAAACCCCTGAGGATCGTTATAGACTTGATGCGGTTGAAACTCGAGAAAGGTCCCGTCCTGGGTGACGTCGGGAACCGTCCGCAGTAGGGTCTGTTTTTTTGTGATATTGTCCAGTCCGATCATGAGGAGTTCGTCATGTCCATGCGGGTAGGCGAATTTGACACAGCCATCCATCCTGAATTTGAGCGGTGTCTTGTGGACTTGGACTCCGGTTGTAATCTCAATCCCTTCATCCGTCTGGTCCGGACCTCGCTGGGAGAATTTGCTGAAACACACAACATTGACACCCACCTGGTATACGTCCATTTCCTTGATGGGGGCGCCTTCGGGCGCCATATACATGGTGAAGCTGGCCATCACATCCTTGGTGACCGGCGCTCCATGATAAAAGGCGACAATCGACATGAGGTGCTCGTCCTTGGCAAGCTTCACCCCGTAGCCGTCAGGGAAGCGCGTCTCAGTCATCTCTAATCCTGCGCCCGCGAAGAACAAGGGTTCGCCTTCGCAGGAGACGCTTGGCTTGCTGTTGTTGAGCATCAGGACGTGATGGAGAAAGTTTTTGGGGAGGGGTTTCCCCTCTTTGGTGAAGACGGCCGTTTTGTACCCCACCATATACATGTCTTTGGGCAGCTGAAAATGATGTTTGGGCATTGAGGCCGCGAGATCTCCGTCGTGACCGGCCGGCAGATCGATGGGGCCGAATGTGAGTGTGATGGTATTGATCCCGTACGTCACGGTCGTCGTGGTCTGGTGGGACAGGGTTGGCACAGCATGGTGGTCGTGACCGCCGTCTGCAAGGACCGGAGTGGCCGAACAGATCACGATGAGCAGTGTGAGAAATGCCTGACGCATAGAGCCTCCCAAGAAAGAGAAATGGTCGCGCGAGCCTCTGTGGCGACGTTCGAAAGTATGTGTTGGACGCGCAGCTGTCATCTGATAGAAGGTGGCGGGGTCAGCCGTTTCCAGACATAAGTCCCGCCATGTTCGCGAGGGGGAATGTTCTTTTGTGTGCCGACTCGTGAGTACCACCACACGCCTTTGGCCTGGCGGCCATCCTCTGAGAGCAACACTTCAAACCCCCCTTCACGATCGTTGCCGGTCTGCAGCCAGGTGCCTTGCCACAGTCGGTCCGTATACTTGGTCGTGGTGAAGCGGCCCTCATGCTGGGTATAGGGTCCGTTGCCGGCCTTATCCAGCGTGGCTTTGTAGCTCTTGTTGTCTTCGACTTCCAGGATATCCCATTCCCCGCTCAAGTCAGAGACCACCGCCGGGCTGTTTGATGTCGCTACCGCCCTGGGTGCTGCAGATTTCGGCCGATCGTCGTTGGCCACTGCGCCCATGGCATTGCGGAAGGATTCATGCCAGGAGAGGAGGACCCACTGGCCGTTTCGACGCTCCAATACTCCGGTTTCTCGTAAGGGCAGGACGGCTCGCTGCTGGTCCGGTCCATGTCCGAGGACCCGGACATAATCCAGCTCCATCGTGTACCATCCGATATCCCCCTTCGACCATACCTTGAGTTCGGAAATAAGAAGATCGAGCGCCGCAACTTTCGCAAATTCTTCCTTAATATCTCGCTCAAGCTCGGGCCATCCCACGTATTTCCGGCCCCCGATGCTATAGCTGGTGATGTCGGCGTCGTGCGCTATCAGCCTGGACATCCCAGGTAAATCTTTCTCGGCATTGGCGCGCACGAGCGCACGGACTGCTGTTTCGAGCGCGGCGTTGTCCGACGTGGCGCCGACAGCGCCGGGAACCCAGGAGATGCTTCCAATGGCCATATAGACGATGAGACGAACCAGTACGGACACTCTCATGATGACTCTCCTGTCGGGTTCACAAATAAAGCGGGAGGAAGACTGTCTGGCTAGAGACCGAGGCTACAGGGCCGATAGAAACTTGTCAATGATTAAACCCCGGAAACGGCTGGCGATATGCCGGCTACGACGATCACGGTCACATTATCTTCTCCCCCTCGGCTCAGGGCCTGCTCGATCAGGTCGTGGCAGGCCCGCTGGGGGTCGCCATTGGCTTGGGAGAGGATTGAGGCAATGGCGGCGTTGTCCAACATTTTCGTGAGTCCGTCGCTGCAGAGCACGAGTAGGTCGTGCTCTGCTACGGGTGCCGAGGTGAGCTCCGGTTGCATATCGACTCCCATTCCCAGGCCTTTGGTCAAGATATGCCGCTCAGGATGTACAAGCGCTGCGGCCGCATCGATCAGGCCGCGCTGCACAAATTTCTCGACGAGGGTGTGATCGCGCGTCAATTGCGTGAGCCGTCCCGTCCGGTACAGATAGGCGCGGCTATCTCCCAAATGGGCCAGGTGGGCAACGGGCATCGATGTTGTCGTGATGAGCATGATGACAAGAGTTGTGCCCATCCCTTTCAATGAAGGCTTTGCGAGCATGAGTTCATGGATTCGCCGGTTCGCGCTCGTCACGAGGTCTGACACAAACTTGGGGGCGGCGTGTGGGTGCTCCGAGAGCCAGGCCGTTTGTTCTCGCGCCCGTTGTGTGGCTACGGCGACGGCGGTGTGGGCCGCAAGATCTCCTGCCGGATGACCACTCATCCCATCGGCCACGATCCAGACGCCGCAGTCATTCAGCAGGGCCAGCGCATCCTGGTTCGACGTGCGCACAGACCCCGTTTCAGTTCGACCGATCCCGATCCATTGCCGGGGCCCTGTCACGGTGCCACCTCGGCTGGTTCTTGAAGACGGTTCGGCGGGAATCCCAATGAAGCGGGGCCGAACTTTGCGGCCATCTGGTCATAGAGGATCGCTGCGAGCGGTTCCAGGTTGATGGTATCGGCCGCGTTGTATCGCAGCAACAGATCGCGCGCGGCTGCGCTTCCCGATGTCCATTGGTGCCAGAGGCGAACCGCCTCCCACCCGTCGAGTCCCACCACATCGGTCTCGCGCGCAATCTGGACTTCCTGTTCGATGTGTTTGAGCCCACCCTGCATGCCGAGCCGGCGCGCGGCAAAACAGAGATCGAAGTGCGGTTTTTTGAAATTCAATCGGGGGAATTTTTCCTGCAAATACGGAATGTCGAACCCGCTGCCGAAGAACGTAATGAAGAGATCAGTCTGTTCCAGCTCTGCATGCAAGCGGTCTTCTGTGAGCGTTTCCCCACGGACCAGGCTCGTCATCAGTCCGTTGCGATAGAGGCCGACGACCGTCACATGCCCTTCGCGTGCCGACAGTCCTGTCGTTTCGATGTCGAGATAGAGCGTACGAGGGCGAAACGTGTTGAAGAGGCGCCAATGCTCACGGCTTTTCAGACAGGTGCCGAAGAAGGGCGCATCGCCCGCATCCAGATGTGTTTGCGCCGTGATGAGTTCGCGGTCATACCAGTCTTTTTTGGCCGAGGAGATACCGGGCAGGGTTGAAGATCGAAGGAACGACCCCCAATCGAGAATACCTTCTTGCCAGAGAC
>JBDSKU010000466.1:0-5066 GCA_039916745.1 Nitrospiraceae bacterium | reverse complement strand
AGACCGCCATTCGAATGACGCACCTGCCGACCGGGATCGTCGTCCAATGTCAGAACGAGCGATCGCAATTACAAAATCGCAATGGCGCCATGAAGGTCTTGAAGGCCCGTCTCTACGAACTGGAGCTGAAGAAGAAAGAGGCGGAATTCAACGCCATCGTAGGCGAGAAGAAAGACATTGCCTGGGGCAGCCAAATTCGCTCATACGTGTTCCAGCCCTATCAAATGGTGAAAGACCACCGGACCGGGCATGAAGTGGGCCAGGTCGCCGCCGTCATGGATGGTGACCTGGACGGCTTCATCGAGGCCTATTTAAAGATGAAACAGCTTGGGAAAACCGCACTTAGCTATCAGCAGGCTGACATGGACGAGTTCGAGAACTGACGGCGAGTACGAACTGGTAAAGGTACAGATCATGGACGAACTGAACGAACAGCAGCAGCAACGGATCAAGAAGCTCGATGTCCTGCGTGAGGCAGGCGTGGCTCCCTGGGGCACACGATTCGAGGTGAAGGATCGTGCCGGTCAACTGATCAAGCTCCACTCCGAAAAAACTAAAGAGGTTCTGGAAGAAGAAAAGATTTCCTGCACCTTTGCGGGACGTATTGTCGCGCTGCGGCGCTTCGGCAAGGCTGGCTTCGCGGTCCTACAGGATGGATCGGATCGGCTGCAAGTCTACCTCAAGAAGGACCATCTCACAGAACAGGCCTATCGCGTCGCCGAGCAGCTCGATCTGGGCGATTGGATCGGTGTGACCGGCCTCCTCTTTCGCACCAAGACCAATGAGTTTACGGTCGAGGTCACCCAGCTGACCTTCTTGAGCAAGGCCCTCAGACCGCTTCCGGAAAAGTGGCATGGCTTGACGGATGTGGAGACCCGCTATCGGCAGCGTTATGTCGACTTGATCTCCAATCCAGAGGTCCATGGCATCTTCGCCACGCGTAGCCGAATCATCGCCGGCATTCGCGCCTTCTTGATCGAACGAGGATTCCTGGAAGTCGAAACGCCAATGATGCATCCGATTCCAGGAGGCGCGGCGGCCAAACCCTTTGTCACGCACCACAACGCCCTCGGGGTCGATCTCTACCTCCGCATCGCACCGGAACTCTATTTAAAGCGGCTGATCGTCGGCGGCTTTCCTCGTGTGTTCGAAATCAATCGGAACTTCCGGAACGAAGGCATCTCGACGATTCATAACCCTGAATTCACGATGCTCGAGTTCTATATGGCCTATGCCGACTATCAAGACTTGATCATCCTCACGGAAGAACTCATCTCCTCCCTGGCACAACAGGTCCTCGGTACCACGGTGATCGACTATCAGGGCAAGCAGATCACGCTTACGGCTCCGTGGCGGCGCTGGTCGTATCATCAGTCGATCCTGGAAGTGAACAACCTGGATCCTTCCGTCCTGCAGGATAAGGATCAAGCGATTGCCGCGGCCAAACGATTGGGCGTCGCGGTCGACCCCACATGGCCGCTCTTCAACATCGTGAACGAACTGTTCGAGGAAACGGTCGAACCGAGTCTGATTCAGCCGACGTTCATCACCGACTACCCGATCGAAATTTCTCCGCTCGCCAGACGCAAAGACTCGAACCCGGCCTTGACCGACCGGTTCGAGCTCTATATCGCAGGCCGGGAAATCGCCAACGCGTTTTCAGAGTTGAACGATCCCCTGGATCAGCGGTCGCGATTTGAAGGGCAAGCGGCGCAACGGGCCGCCGGCGACGAAGAAGCCCATCTGGTGGACGAAGACTTTCTGCGCGCCTTGGAGTACGGCATGCCACCGACCGCCGGCGAAGGCATCGGCATTGACCGCTTAATCATGCTCTTGACTAACCAAGCGTCCATCCGCGATGTCGTGCTCTTCCCACAACTGAGACCTGAGAAATCACCATGACCGTTCCCTACGAAATTTTTGTCGGACTCCGCTACTTGCGGGCCAAACGGCGCAACCGAACGATTTCCCTCAACACCTTCGTGTCGATTGCGGGCATTACGCTGGGCGTGGCTGCCTTGATCGGCACCGTCGGCATCATGACCGGCTTCAAAGAGGACATCCAGGCCAAGATTCTCGGCACGACGGCCCATATCATTGTGCAGGATCGCATGAAAGACGGGATGATCGATTACGACAAGGTTGCCATACAGGTACAGGACGTGCCGGATGTGGTCGCCTCAACCCCCTTCATCCTGAAGCAAGTCATGTTGACCACGCCGTCCGGCGTCCAAGGTGTCGTGATCAGAGGGATCGACCCCCAGCAGGAAGGGAAAGTCACGGAGCTGGCCAAGAATCTTTCGGCAGGTGAGTTGAGCGATCTCCAGAAGCCAATCAAAATCAAGCAACCACCGGCTGACGATCCAACCGGACCGCCGGTCGAAACGGAAAAGCCCGGTATTATCCTGGGAAAAGAACTCGCGTTGCGACTCGGCGCCTTTATGGGGGATACGGTGAATGTCGTCTCTCCTCCTGCTGGTCCCATTAGCGCCATCGGCATGGTCCCGAAGATCCGGACCTTCGCCGTCGCCGGTATTTTTCAATCCGGCATGTATGAATACGACTCCTCTCTGGCCTATATCGACCTCGCCGAGGCGCAGAAGTTTTTCAACATGAACGGCTCGGTCACGGGCGTCGAAATCAAGGTGACCGACGTCTTTCGAGCCGATGAAATCGCCAGATCAGTGGAACAGGCTTTGGGATTTACCTACGGGGCGCGAGACTGGATGGCGATGAACCGCAACCTCTTTTCTGCCTTGAAGCTTGAGAAGACGATGATGTTTCTCCTGTTGGTCCTGATTACCATCGTGGCGTCGTTCAACATCGTCAGCACACTCACGATGATCGTAACCGAAAAACAAAAAGAGATTGCCATATTGAAAGCAATGGGGGCGACGAAGAAAAGTATTCGCCGGATCTTCATGCTGAACGGGCTGATCATCGGACTAACCGGCACCGCCATCGGCATTCCGCTTGGGTATGCCTTTCTCTGGTTGATTCAAACGTTTTGGACCTTCGATCCGACGGTCTATTACATTTCACGCATACCCGTGCACGTGTTAGCCTCCGATGTGCTCCTGGTTGCCGGTTCGGCGATCCTCATCAGCTTTGCCGCGACGCTTCTCCCCTCTCGTCAGGCAGCCAAACTCGAGCCGGTGGCGGCCCTTCGTTATGAGTAAACTCGTTTCACCACTTAGCCCGCTTGGTGTATATGATTCGTGTCACTGATCTCTCGAAGACGTTTGTCATGGGCGGGAATGAGCTGACGGTGCTGAAAGGCATCAGTCTGGACATTCAACGAGGCGAGCTCGTCTCGATCGTCGGGGCGTCGGGAGCCGGGAAAAGCACGCTCCTCCATATTATCGGGATGCTCGATCGGCCCACGACAGGCACCGTCCACTTCGACGGGCAGGATATGTTTCAGATGTCGGAAAATGAGCAGGCAGAATTTCGGAATCGGCGGATCGGATTTGTCTTTCAATTTCACCACCTCCTGCCGGAGTTCACCGCACTTGAGAATGCCTGTATGCCGGCCCTGATCCAGCGACGACAACAAGCAGATATTGAACCTGAAGCCATCGCCTTGTTACAGGAGGTCGGGCTGGGATCCCGCCTGCATCACAAGCCTGGTGAGTTGTCCGGTGGCGAACAGCAGCGCGTGGCAGTGGCACGAGCCCTCTTGCAGAAACCGGATCTGGTGCTGGCCGATGAACCGACCGGAAACCTGGATACGCATACGGGCGACGCCCTCTTTGCGATGATGCGCGAACTGAACAAGGCCCGCGGAACGACGTTCGTCATCGTGACCCATAACGATAAGCTGTCAGGTCAGGCCGATCGGATCATACATATGCAGGACGGTCAGATCGTCTAGACCCTGCAAGGCGTTCGATGTCTTCGCCCCAACTTCCGAGACAGGATCACCCCACCGTTTACCGGTCAAGGATCTGCTCGTCTAACCTTGACGAGACTAGCAACATTCAATAGACTCAGCAGACTTCCCCAATTCTGGAGACGGGCATCTTATGTCTTACCAGCGTCTGTTTTGCACAATGATAGGCCTGGGCCTATCGGTACTTCCACTCGAAGCCAGCGCAGTGGAATTCGTGACTGTGGGTCCTCGCGCCATGGGCATGGGGGGCGCCGGTGTCGCCGTGACAACCGATGCCTTAGCTACCTACTGGAACCCGGCTGGCTTAGCCATGACGCAGACGGTGGATATCAGGATCCTTGGCGGAGCTCAGGTCATTGATCGTCTGGGCATCGCTAATGCCGTCCACGATCTCGAAAAATTCAACACATCCGATACCTCTGCAGCTAATCAAGCTAAGGCGCAAGATATTGCCAACAGGATTAATCGCCCAGGCGCAACACTGTCGTTGAATGGAGCAGCCGGTCTATATTTCAAAGGTCACTTGGGGGAGCATGCATTCGGGTTTAACGTGTCAGATGTGGCAACGGGTGGTGGGTTTGTCAGTGCTCCGGTCACGGCAACTCAAGTGGGTCAAACTATGAGCTTGGCCGGGGCCATGGCGCTCCGTGGCCTGGAGGCAAGACAGCTGGCATTCTCCTATGCCTATGCGTTTTCTGACAAAACCTTTGCCATCGGCGTAACGGGGAAAATCATTCAAGGCGCCTCCTACAATGGGAGCACGATCCTCACAGGAGGAACCGACGTGTCCGTGACAGACAACTTTGGAAAACCCGCCATTTCAACAGCCTTCGGAGTCGACGTTGGGGCTATCTACCGCCCCTCCTCATGGCTTCGTCTTGCTATGGTGGCAAAGGACATCAACCAACCGACGTTCAACGCGGCTGGTGGTGGGGAATTGAAGCTGGAACCGCAAATCCGTGGGGGCATGGCGGTCAACCCCTATTCTTCTCTGACGTTGACAGTAGATGTGGATGCCACAGCCAATAAGACATTTGTACCGGGGGTCAAAAGCCAGATCTTGAGCCTTGGGGCAGAACAGACCATTCTGTCTGAGTTTCTTTCCATTCGAGTCGGCGGTTTCAAGAACATGAAAGATGCAAATACTCCCTTTACCCCCACTGCAGGGCTTGGC
>JBDSKU010000465.1:0-4029 GCA_039916745.1 Nitrospiraceae bacterium | reverse complement strand
CAACGTACCAACCAGTACGCCTCGCCTCTTCGCTCGCTGCGGCCTTGCCGGACGGCCTTTTTGAGCATCCTGTGGTTGTTCAGGCCGCGGTGCCACTCGGAGTATTTTGGCCGTTTTTTCGCATACACCGAGTTTTTTCGCAGCCTGCTAGGTTGCCCAGAGAGGATTTTTCCTACGATGTCAGATATGTGGAGTTTTTGGAGCCGTCCATCGGCCGAGGTGCTGCAGCAGCTTGAGACCGTCCCGCAGGGACTCTCCGGCGATGACGCGCGCCGGCGTCATCTGCGCGATGCGCATCTCCTGTTGAAGCCGAAGAGCCGGCTGTCCATCTACGAGCTGCTGTTCCGGCAATTTACCAGCCCGATCATCCTCATCCTCCTGGCTGCCGCTGGGTTGGCCTTCTTTCTGGCTGACCCGACCGACACGGCGATCATTCTCCTGATCGTGCTCGCCAGCGGTCTGCTCGGATTCTGGCAGGAACGAAGCGCAAATCAAGCGGTGGCCAGCTTGCTCGCGATCGTGCAGATCAAAGCCGATGTGTGGCGTGACGGAAGTCAGGTCGCTGTGCCGGTCGACGAGGTCGTGCCGGGGGATGTCGTCCTGCTCAGAGCGGGCGACACGGTTCCCGGCGATTGTCTCCTGCTCGAATCGAAAGACCTGTTCGTGGACGAGGCGACGCTCACGGGCGAAACCTATCCGGCCGAAAAAGTCTGCGGTGTCCTGCCTGCCGATATTCCCTTGGGACGACGCACGAATAGCCTCTTTCTCGGAACCCATGTCGTCAGCGGAAACAGTACAGCGGTCGTGGTGCACATCGGGTCGGACACGGAATTCGGAAAGGTCTCGGGCCGGTTACGGCTCAGGCCTCCCGAGACGGAGTTTGAACGAGGCATCAGACAATTCGGGTATCTACTTCTGGAAGTAACCGTCGTGTTGGTCGTCGCTATCTTCGCAGTCAATGTATATCTGGCCAGGCCCGTGCTCGAAGCGTTTCTGTTCTCCCTTGCCCTCGCGGTCGGCCTCACGCCGCAGCTGCTACCGGCCATCATTAGCATCAATTTGGCCCATGGGGCCAAGCGCATGGCGCAACAGAAAGTGATCGTCAAGCGCTTGGCCTCGATTGAAAATTTCGGAAGTATGACCGTCTTCTGCTCGGACAAGACGGGGACATTGACGGAAGGGCTCGTCCGGCTGAAGTCCGCCTCCGACATCGCGGGGAACCCGAGCGAGCGGGTGTTCTTGCACGGCGCGCTGAATGCGAGTTTCGAAACCGGATTTCATAACCCGATTGACGAAGCCATTCGCACCGCTCGATCGTTCGATCTCTCCCCCTATCGGAAATTGGATGAAGAACCCTACGACTTTGTCCGCAAACGCCTATCGGTGTTGGTCGCCACGCCGACTGACCATCTTTTAGTGACCAAGGGGGCATTGGCGAATGTGCTGGCGGTCTGTTCAACCGCTGAGAATGCAGATGGCACCGTGGTTGAGTTGGCGGTCGTGCTGGATGCCATCCAATTGCAGATGGCGAAGTGGTCCGGCCAGGGATGGCGAGTGCTCGGCCTTGCCTTTCGGGAGATGGACACGCGAGAGGGCATCACCAAGGACGACGAGGCGGGCATGACGTTTTTGGGATTTCTGGTCTTCGAAGATCCCATCAAGGCCGATGTCATGGAGACGGTCGGCCGCCTCAAGAGCCTGGGCGTCACCTTAAAGATTGTGACCGGCGACAATCGCCTCGTCGCGGCCCATGTCGGACAGTCGATAGGCTTGTCGAATGGAGAGCTGTTGACCGGCGAGGATTTGCGGCAGATGAGCGACGAAGCGCTGGTGTCGCGCGTGAATGACGTCCATGTGTTTGCCGAAGTCGAGCCGAATCAGAAAGAGCGGATCATTCTGGCCTTGAAGAAGGCAGGCCATGTCGTTGGCTATGGGGGCGATGGGATCAACGATGCCTCGGCATTGCATGCGGCGGACGTCGGCGTGTCCGTCGAGAGTGCGGTGGATGTGGCGAAAGAAGCCGCGGACATCGTGTTGTTAGAAAAGGATCTCGGTATTTTGGTCGAAGGCGTCCAGGAAGGGCGGCGGACGTTTGCCAATACATTGAAGTATGTCTTTATGGCGACCAGCGCAAATTTCGGCAATATGTTCAGCATGGCGGGGGCCTCGCTCTTTCTGTCCTTTCTGCCGCTACTGCCCAAGCAAATATTATTGTCCAATCTC
Source organism: Nitrospiraceae bacterium (assembly GCA_039916745.1). Lineage (GTDB taxonomy): Bacteria > Nitrospirota > Nitrospiria > Nitrospirales > Nitrospiraceae > Palsa-1315. The sequence goes on along the minus strand of JBDSKU010000465.1, from coordinate 1,806 downwards.
CTGACCGACATTCCGGAAATGACCATCGCCGGTGATCGTGTGGATGAGGAACTGATCGATCGGCCCAGGCGTTGGAACATCGCCTTCATCAGAAAGTTCATGCTCACGTTCGGCCTGGTGAGTTCTATCTTCGACTATCTGACGTTCGGGGTGCTGCTTTGGTTTCTTCAAGCCGGTGTCGAGGAGTTCAGGACCGGGTGGTTTGTAGAGTCGGTGATCTCTGCTTCGGTCATCGTACTGGTCGTGCGGAGCCGCCGGCCGTTCATGCGCAGCCGACCGAGCCGTGGTCTATTGCTGGCGACGCTCGCGGTGGTAGGGCTGACTCTACTATTACCCTATACGCCGCTCCGCGTGCCGCTGGGGTTCGTGCCGTTGCCGCCACTGTTCCTGGCGGCCTTGTTTTGTATCGTGGCCGGCTATGTGGCAGCAGCCGAGTTCGCCAAGAAGATCTTTTACCGCCATGTCCTGTATTGACGATGGCCGAGGCGTTTCCTCTGAGGTACGTTGAGGATCTGAACGATGCGAGATTACTGCTGGCGGACTTGTTGAGCATCTTGCTGAGGACAGTGCGGAGGACCGGCCGGCAACCAAGTTTGAATGGAGCGAGGGGATGATTATGAAAGGGTCGGACCTACTGCTGCGTTGTTTGGAAAATGAGGGAGTGCAGTGGATCTTCGGCGTACCCGGAGAGGAGACGCTGGACGTCTTGGACTCACTTGTGGATTCGCAGATCCGATTCATTGCCGCCCGACATGAGCAAGGCGCGGCCTTCATGGCCGATGTCCATGGGCGGCTGACAGGAAAGGCCGGGGTCTGTCTCTCCACCTTGGGGCCTGGCGCAACCAATTTGCTCACCGGCGTGGCAGACGCCTATCTGGATCGCGCCCCGCTGGTTGCCATCACGGGCCAAGCTTCGCTGGATCGGATGCATAAAGAATCGCATCAGTTCATCGATGTCTTATCCATGTTCAAGCCGGTCACGAAATGGAACGCCGAGATCTTTCACCCCCGGACCATGGCCGAGACAGTGCGCAAAGCGTTCAAGGTCGCGCAGACCGAAAAGCCCGGCTCGACTCATCTGGAGCTGCCGGAGGACGTCGCGGCAGAAACGGTGACTGATCGTGAGGTGGATGGGCCGTTGCGCGTGCAGGCGCCGTTCTTGCCGGAGCCGCTGGCGCGCCAAGTGAGCCGGGCCGTCGAGGTCTTGACCAAGGCCCGTCGGCCGATCCTCTTGGTCGGCAACGGGGTGATCCGGGGACAGGCGCATGAAGCGGTCCGGCGGTTCGCCCGACAGGCGAACGTGCCGGTGGTCCACACGTTCATGAGCAAAGGTGTCGTTTCGGACAGCGATCCGCTGTCTCTCTATACGATTGGCTTGCAGATGCGGGATCATCCGGCTGTCGTGACCGAGCAGAGCGACGCCGTTGTGGCGGTGGGGTATGATTTCGTGGAGTACGCCCCCTGCTTGTGGAATCCGAACCGCGACAAACATATCGTGCATGTGGATGTGTCGCCGGCCGAGGTAGATGCGCACTATATTGTGGATGTCGGCGTCTTGGGAGATATCGCCTTGTCTCTCGATCAGATCGGCGGGCAGCTTGCACCGTTCGATTCCGCCTGGGCCGAAGAAAGCCGACGTCACGTGCAGACCGCCTACGAAAAGGAGTGGGCACAGTCACTTGGATGGCCCCTGCGACCTCAGCACATCGTTCGCGAGCTGCGACAGGCTCTGGCCCCGGACGATCTGGTCATCTGTGATGTGGGGGCGCATAAGTTATGGATGGCCCGGATGTTTCCCTGCGAGGT
>JBDSKU010000464.1:0-5294 GCA_039916745.1 Nitrospiraceae bacterium | reverse complement strand
ACTGAAGCTGACGTGTGAGCCGGCAGTTTGTGGGAATGAACGGGGACATTCTGGTTTTCCTGAGTCGGTGGGGAGTCATGTTGTGAGCGGAAATGCAGAATGTCCCAGTTTCGTCGGCGCTCGCGGGTGAACGCGACGTTAGATCAACAACACCTCAAATCTTGCAACCCGAACATTTCGATGAGCTGTACCGAGGGATAGCTTGCTCGTGCATTTGATGTCCTCGTTCGTCCTGCTATCTCGCACATATCGCGTGAACGAAGCTATGTGAAGAGTGAAGGACAGAGGTGTCTCATTGAAACGGCAATGAGCATGGCGCTATGCTCAGAAAATTCGATGGCGTGTTATACGGACAGAAATCGGCAAATCCGGCTCTTATGCGGATCGGCCTGAACATTGTTATGCCAGAAGAGAGTTCACGTAGAATGCGATTCATCATGAAGTTGCTTCGAGGCACGATCGTCGCTGCGGAGTTTTTACTTTTGGCGCCCGGGTTTGTGTCGAATACGATCGCGGAGACGGTCGTGTCAAACACAAACAATCCCACCATGGATCTTCTTGCGGCCCTCGAAGCCAGAGATCTTCCCGCGGTTACTCGCGCGCTTCTAGCGGGAGCAGATTCCAACCATGTGCTGCTCGGGCGGCCACTACTTACCATGGCCGTCCGACGAGGGGATCTAGAGGAGGTTCGACTGCTGCTCAACTCAGGCGCAAGAGTGGACGCCCGAACGGCATTCGGACGCACCGCCCTACATGAAGCGGCACTGTACGGTTTGCCCGAGATTGCCGCACTCCTCATCTCGCGTGGCGCGGACGTAAACGCCAAGAACCCACGGGGTGAAACACCGTTATTCTATGCCGAAGTAGGGCTTGTAGCTGGCCCGCCTCGGACCGCGTCGCAGGCAAGTGTCGCGGAGATTCTGCGCGAACACGGTGGTGTCAGATGAACGGTGTTGTATTGGACGCGGGGGGAGAAAACGGGAACATTCTACATTTCTGGAGGCGGGGAGCCTTGGGCGCAGCCCATAGGCTCATCGGTCGATCACAGAAATTAGCAAAAATGTAGAATATCCCTGTTTCGTTTCACATGATAAATCGCCACGCAAAGTACTTGGGACGGTCGCCGGCCGATTCTGATAATTCCTACCTGGCGCAGTAGGGTATCAGACGGATGACTGGCAGGCAGGCAGGGGCGAGGCAGTTGCAGGCGGATATTGAACAGCACATGAGTGCTGCGAAAAGTTTCTTTGAGAGAACCTTTGGGGCGCTATGAATACCGTAATAACAGAGTTGATTAATAAACAAATTGAAACCGCCAATCTCGATTACAAGGCAGGCTTTGAATGGGCGAAGAAGAATCGAGACCATCAGTTTGGCCTAATCAAAGATATTTTTGCGATGGCCAATACACGTGACGGCGGAATTATCATCTTGGGAGTGCAGGATGATACACGCGAACTCGTTGGGGTCAGTAAGGAGATTTGGGACTCATTTGACCAGTCAGCCATCGCCGAAATGGTTCATCGATACGGCAAACCCAAGGTTGGTCTACAGATCCTCAAGACTGAGGTGGAAGGCAAACTTGTGGTGGCATTGACGATTGCAGAATTTGAAGATGTCCCGATCATCTGTGCTGACACCATAACAGAACTGAATACCTTCCGGCCGATCCTTAGGAAAAGTGCTGTGTACCTTCGCACATCAGCGGCGACCACAGAAGAGATATCCTCCGACCAGGATATGAGGGAGTTACTCAGCCGTGCCATGTTGAGGCGAGGGGACGAACTCTTGCGAAGCGTAGAACGGTTGATCAAGGGGAAACCGCTCAGTCCAAACGAAGAAAGCATTGACCTCTATCAAAGGGAGGTCCAGGAATCAGAAGCGTGGTTTCGGGAAGTGTTGCAGAAGGGGTTTCAAAACTCCCCGCGATGGGAGCTGATTACCCATCCCTCGCAATATCTGCCTGAGAGAATCCAGGACCTACCCGATTTGCAACGGCTCATCAAAGAATCGCAGGTAAGCCTTAGAGCATGGGACTTCCCTTACACTGGCAGAAGAGGTAACTCATCGCCGTTCAATACCGGGTTTCAAGGATATGTCGATTGGGAGGAAATCAGAGAGGCGTTTCGGCTCCATAAGAGTGGTCTATTCGTGTGGAAGAGAGCTATTTGGGAAGACCTTAGAGATGCCAGAACCGAATCAGGCAAACGGACATTGTCGTTTGTCAGTGCCATCCACTGCATAACGGAATGGATGCTCTTCCTCGCACGTCTTTATGAATCGATCCCTGATGTCACCACTGTTCGGATTTTGGTGCGGGTAGTTGGATGTAAGAACCGGCAGCTGGCCTCCTTCGATGGCCAGATACCGTTTCACTCGGATTGGTATGAAAGCCAGGAGGTCGTCATCTCTTTTCAGCGAGACTATACTGTTGAGGAATTGCGGGTCTCCTCAAAAGAAATTGCACGGATGATCGCCAAGCACATTTTCCATGTTTTTAACTGGACGGATGTAACCGACGAGAAAGTCGAGCATTGGCAGAAAAAGCTCCTGAGCCGCACATATTGAAGATGGGCAGAACAAAGAAAGAGAGAAGCGAGGGTCAAGTTTTGCAATCCAACATGAGCGGACGAGCAGTGGGGTCAGGCTGTCCTTTACTGCGCGCATCGAACGGGCACCTTCTGAGCGTGCGCGTTCTGCGAGCAAGGAGGGTACCTGGCTGCTCCCTCCTCCCTCATCTGAGGCCGCGCGTTGCGCGAGCACAGAAGATTATCAGGCCTCATCCCGCTCTCTGTTCCGCGAGCAAGGGGAAGGCAGGCCGCCTTACCATCCGGAAGGGCCGTTCCGGGAGGCGCTGGAGCTGAGGGCTCTGTCACCCACGCCTGCTAGTTGTAGGTCTGTTCGTTTCGCTTGGCGAGTTTGAGCAGCACAACTTTCTTGTGCTGGTCGTCGATATCGTAGAGTAGGCGGTAGGGACCGACACGCAGCCGATACTCGGCGGTGAAGCGTGTCACGATGAGTTCTCCCGTGAGCTTCTTGGTCCGTTTGCCCTGAGGTCTGGGATTGGATTTGAGGGATCTGATGGCGGTGACGATCGCGGCGCTGTAGTCGGTGGGAATCTTTTCCAGGGTCTTTTGGAAGAGGCGTTCGACCCGCTCGCTCGGGAAGACGACGTCATAGTCCATTTAGAAGCTCATTTTCTTGAAGAGCCTCTCCGCAGGGACTTCTTTCCCCTGCGTATATTCGGTCCGTGCCCGCTCGATTTCTGCGAGCAGCTTCTTGTCTTTTAACTCATTGAGGGTATCGACTAAGTTCAGCATGTCCTCGTAGGGAACAAGGAACGACACCGGCTTGCCATGAGAGAGGACCATCGTGGGAGATTTCGAACGGATCAGTTTCGATAATTGCGCTTGGGCGTCGCGTACGTTGACTGGCTTCGCCTTTCGCATCAGGTTTGTTGCACTCATGTCGTACCTCCGTATGTATGGCAAGTGTATAGACAATATCAGATTTCACTATGCCCGGCAAGGTTGACGTTGCATGCAAGTACAGGCCAGTGGCCGTGCCCTTGCTTGGATACTCTCATGAGTTGAGCCTGCCGGGACATTGACCTCTACACTCTGTTCTCGCCACACATCGATTGCCGCCACGATGTACCGTTCTGTAGAAGGAGACGAAGCTTGGATCTTCCACTGCGCGTGTCCAACGAGGCCCCCCATCCCTCTCCCTCCTCCGCGACCGTGCGTTGCGCGAGCAGGGGAGTCATCAGGCCGCCTTACCATTTGAAAGGGCCGTTTCGCGAGGCGTTGGAGCTGAGGGCTCTGCTGCCCACGCCTGCCAGTTGTCGGTTTGGTTGTATGCTTGGCGGATTTGAGGAGCACGACTTTCTTGCGTTGCTCGTCCATATCGTAAGCTTCTCCAGTAAAGAGAAGCTTGGGCGTCTGAAGGCCGCCGTTGACGGGCTAGCTCAAGAGGAATAGACTTGGGCCATGAACGCGCCTTCCCATCCCTTCCGGTCTGTGCTCGCCGTTTCACTTGTCGTGCTCTTTTTCGCGTTGAGTTTCAATGCCTATGCCTGCCTCCTGCCTGTGAGTGGCGTCACGGCTGCTGCCATGGGCAAGGGCTGTTCAACTCCCGAGGAACCACCGGTTTATCAGTTCTGCGATGCGTTTAAGACGCTTGGTGTGCAGTCAGCCGATAAGCTCCACTTCGACAGTGACGCTCACGCGCTCTGTCCGGAAGACACCGCCTCATTAGCCCTTCGTGTCAGTCTCACCTCGCATAGCAGCCGTTTGTGTGATCATCCCCCGGACAGTACTCCCCAGGATCTCCTGCTCAAGATTTCCGTGCTTCGTATCTGATCGTCTCCGTTCATTTCTCACAATCGCTCCATCGCTAGCGCTGTGTTGCGTGATGCCAGGTTTCGGCGTCCGCCTACTGCCCAGTTCTCTAGGCCTTGCTATGGTCAGGGTGCAGGCCGGCCTTCGAACGACTGGGAACTTCTGGGAGGTCATTGCCATGAAACGGAATATACGACGTCAGTGTGTGGTTGTCGCGTCGGTGCTGGTGCTGTGCTTCAGCAGCGGACTATCGATGGCACAGGACACCAACTCTTTACCGGGCAGGCTAGTGCTGCCGGAATTGATTCAGGAGGTCCTGGCCAGGAATCCTGAGCTTGTGGCGGCGCGCAAGCAATGGGAAGCGGCCACGAGTCGGATTACGCAGGCGCGGGCGCTGGACGACCCCACGTTGTCTCTCCAATTGTGGAACGTCCCGCAGACCTTCAATGTCACGCACGCGCAGAACAGTATCTTCGGTCTCTCGCAGAATCTCCCATTCCCCGGCAAACTCGCGCTCAAAGGCGACGTGGCGAGTCGTTCTGCCGAGATGACTGAGCAAGCGGTCCGTGGAAAAGAACGGGAGCTCGTCGCCCGCCTCAAGCAGGCCTACTACGATCTGTTCCTCACGCACAAGTCGATCCAGATTCATCATGAACAAGTCGAGCTGCTCGGACAGTTTGTCGAGATTACGATCGCCAAGTTCCGTACGGGCAAGGGAAGTCAAGCCGATGTCCTCAAAGCTCAGGTCGAGCTGTCCATGCTATTCCAGCATCTTCCCGTCCTGGAACAGCGTCGCGAGACTGCCGAAGCGATGCTGAATACCCTGCTTGATCGGGACTCCAGCTCACCTTTGGGCATTCCTCAAGAGCCGCCTCAGATTCCGTTCGACAAAACCCTCGACGATCTCCACCGTCTCGCGCTGAACGACAGGCCGGAGCTCAAAGCCGCCGAGCT
>JBDSKU010000463.1:0-5345 GCA_039916745.1 Nitrospiraceae bacterium | reverse complement strand
TCTCGCAAGGCCCCGGCCACGAACAAAAAATGACTCATAGGCAATTCATCGCAGGTATTCAGCGGGAAGATCCACCATGGGCGGAACGGATGCCATGATACCGGTGCAGATTCCCAGCATCATCTCGCCGGACGACTCGGCGAGGCCTGGTATCCCATGCGGGTGTCAATGCGTATGGTAATCGTCTGAATCCTCTAGCAGGCTCTCTGGTTTTTCGAGGAAATCTGAATCTTCATCTTCCCCATCCAGCGTCAGCTCTTCTTCCACGTCTTCATCGGTCTCGTCGGCGTCGTCGGCCAGATCGACATCGTCATCGAGCAACTCATCCTCCAGATCGGAGTCTTTCGGCATCGGAGGTGCCGTCGGCCGCGATGACAAGGGCTTCTGAACCTCGTCCTCATCCATGAACGACTGCACGGGCTTCTTGACGGGGGCTGGAGACGCGGACTTGGACGACGAGACTGACACCGTTTTGACCGCCGGTTTTTTCAGGGCCGGCTTGGGCGCCGCCGCAGAATGTTTCGAGGCAGTCTTCTTGGCAGTTTTCATCGTGACTTTCTTTGCAGCAGATTTCTTCACTGCCTTCTTGACTGCGGGCTTTGCTTTGGCTTTGGCCGTTGCCTTCGCAGGTGCCTTCTTCGCCGGCTGTTTCTTCTTCACCATCGAATTTCTCCTCTCTCATCCAGTGGATGTCTAACGCGGCCTCCATCTAGCATGAACTTATGGGGTCTTGCAACTCACACCTCTCATCGCCTCTGGCAGGTCATCCTAATCGCACCACATCTGAGAATCGCCGAATCCCTCACACGCCACAAACACATTCCTATAACCCGCCCGATCCCCACCCGCTCGCGCCCATGCACCCGCATCATTCGCATGATAAAATAAGCAGCAGAAGAGAGCCGAGTCCTTCTCTATCCAAACGGCTCTATGGTATAGAAAGAAGACTGTCTGGGAGCCTCCATGAACCCTCGCCTCCTCATAGCCCTGCTTCTCACCCTGGGACTGTTCTCGGCCTGGCCGACAGCCGCAACACCTCCTTACACCGCCATCATTATCGAGAGTAGCTCTCCCTACTTTGTGCCGAAGTCCGTTACCGTCTCGACGGGATCTCCCATCCAGTGGGAGAATCCCACCGCAACGGAACATACCGTCACCCATACTGGCTGCCTGGAGGACAGCGAGAACTGCGCCTTCGACTCCGGCCTCATGCTTCCGAACGGCACCTTTACACTCCCCGGACTCGCTCCTGGCCGTTACCCCTACCTCTGTCGTATTCATCCCATCATGCGCGGAGTCATCACCGTCACCGAAGGCCCCCAGCTCCCCTCCCAGCTCTAACGCTTGTCTGAAGAAAAGAGCCTATAGCGTATGGCTGATGGCTAGAAACCGGAGCCGGAACTGCCAAACCCAATGATCGACTCATTCTCACGACAGATCGTGTTTCTCCCCGAGCCATACGCCATTCGCTATCAGCTCCCCCACCAAAGGCGCGTCACGTCCCTTTGGGCCTTGCGAGAATCCTGGCCCCTCGTGTAGGCTGCGGCGCTCACACAGGTTGCCCAACAGGCTGCGGAAAACTCTGTGAAAGAAAAAAGTACAGTTCAAATGTTTCGCATGCGTAGAAACTCCAATAGCTTCAGGATGCTCAAAAAGGCCGTCCAGCAAGGCCGCAGCGAGCAAAAAGGCGAGGCGTACCCTTGTGGTACGTTGAGCCTTTTCGTGAAGCGAGAACGCCGCTGGCGGTCTTTTTCAGCATCCTGCTAAACATGAAACCAGCTGTCGCCGCCCATCAACCGCTCAGCCTCACCGGAGAGATACTCAGTCTCCTGGCCTGGCACATCCCCGATCTCATCGCGTACCAACACCACGAAGACGAATGGTGGTTCGCCCCCCTCGATGACAACCTCCCGATCGTGCGATTGAATCGCACCGGCCTGGAGATGCTCCAGGCGATGAACGGCCACACGTCCGTTGGTGCACTGGTGGAAAAATACGGCACGAAGATCTGCGGGCCGGATGGACAGCCGGGACAATGGCATTTGGAACATTGGTCCCTGCCCACCTACTCGCTATGCTACTTCGGCACTGAGCCTCCTGGCGGCCACCGCCACAAGGCCAAGTGGGACTTGCTCCTCCAAGAAATCAGAGAGGGCTGGTCAGGACAGGAAGGATTTGAGGGAGAAGAGCATCTTGAAGATTTCCATCACCATGAACTCTCCGACAGCGGCGAAGACGATGGCCACTTCGACCTCATCGAAACCACCGTATCGCACCTCTTCCGGGAGCCGAACGAGACACTCAACGGCTTGACCTATGGCCGACTGCTCATGAAGCAATTGCGGAAGCTGGGATGGTTCAACCCCAAACCCCGCGTCATCGTGGAAGTGGGCGGCGGACTCGGGTACCTCGCCCGTGAGTTAGGCAAGGAACTGCTGCCGTTTGAGAAGCAGACCATCCGCTACATCTCCCTCGACATCACCCAGCCCTTCCTCAAGCTGCAAGTCACCCGCGCCAAGGCTGGCGGCTGGGGCGGCATCGGTACCCGTGCCAACGGCGAATGGCTGCCCTTCAAGGACAACTCCGTCGACCTCGTCATCGACAACGAGAACATGGCCGACATGACGCCGGTGAAGTTGACCAGAAAAGAACTCCAAGAAGGAACGGGCAACACGCCGCAGCATCAAGAAGCGTTAGATTGGATCAGACGCACAAGGCTGCCGCTCGGTACGGACCTGCCGGAAGATGTGATCTTCAACCTCGGCCCCTTTCGATTCGTGGCGGAACTCTGGCGGGTGTTGAAGCCAGGCGGCAGGGCTTTCCTTACGGAATTTGGGATTGAAGAAGGCTGGCCCGCGCCGGTCAAGTTGCCTGGCCATACGGAGTATGAGGTCCAATACAGCCATCTCAGACAAGCCGTGCGCTGGCTCGGCTTTCAAGAACGCTATCTCTCGCTGCCGCAGTTCCTCGCCATGAAGCCCGACACCAAAGTGCTCTGCACCGGCGCAGCCTACACCATTCAGCGGTTCTGCCAGGCCATGAGCAAGCCCTTCCCCGTGCGGGCCTATACGGAAAAGGAACTGCAACAGGCCCTGAGCGACATGCTCCCCAAACTCCACGGCTGCCACTACCACGACGTGGTAGATCCTGCCTGGTTCGGCCTCCTCGACTTCAAAGTCTTGTTATTGGAAAAGCCAGGCGGAACCCCGAAAGCCAGCTTCTCGGAGAACCAAGGGTACCGGTGGTATTCGCAGAAGTGAAACGTGAGACGTGAAAGGTGAAACGCAAGAAGTAGAATGCACTGGTGAAACAGACAGTTTCTGCCCTACGCGACAGCTTTAGACCGACGAACTTCCCTGATCACTCGACTCCCCACCCGATCCTCGGCCACATCCATATCGTAGCGGCTTTGCAGATGAAGCCAATAGCGCGGACTCTGATCGAGATACCGGCCAAGCCGTAACGCCAACTCAGCAGTCATGGGACGTTGCCCTCGCACCACATGGCTGATCCGCATAGCAGGGACACCAAGTTCCAGCGCTACGCGATACTGGGATAGGCCCAACTCATCGAGAATCTCTTTGAGGTAGACACCGGGATGTATTGGGGCAATGCGGGACTTAGCCATAGATCCTCCTCAATGATAATCTACGATCTCCACTTGTTCTGCATGCCCATCTCGCCACAGGAAAAAAATTCGCCACTGGTCATTGACATGGACACTATGCTCTCCCTTACGGTCACCCTTCAGCGCCTCAAGCCTGTTTGAGGGTGGAAGCCGAAGATCCTCCAGCCTAACAGCGGCGTCGATCGCATTGAGCCTCATGAACGCTCGCTGCTGAATCTCTCGCGGATATCTCTTCACCAACTCGCGATTGAAGACCCGCTCAGTGTTCGCGTCGCGGAAAGACTTAATCACGCCAAATAGTATCCATATTGGTTACTAACCGTCAAGCCTAGCGCTCTACGCGACAAATTCCGCCTGGTTCGGCCTCCTCAACTTCAACGTCTTGTTATTGGAAAAGCCAGGCGGAGCCCCGAAAGCTAGCTTCTCGGAGAACCAAGGCTATCGGCGGTATTCACAGCGGTAGCGGCACCGATTTGCTTTCTGCAACAGGCCTCGTAACATTTTAGTTCCGATCGTCTCACATTGGGCACAAGGGAATTCCCCAGTTAAGTCCCACCTTAACTCTTGAATTCTGCAAAATCGTGACTACCTGAAGGAGTGGCAGGTTTTATGCTTTTCCTACTGATGTGTGCTCTAGATATTCCCTGACCCTAGAACATCATGAATCATGGCCATTCGGGAGGTACGAGTCATGAACCGTCGTTTCAACATGCTGGTGATTCTTTTTCTTTCCATTGCGCTGGGCTTGACGCACGCTGACAGAACGCTGGCTTCCCCCAGTCTCGTGGGCAACAGCGCCGAAACCTTCTCTCTAGAGGGACATGCTGGCACAGACGCTGTCACCACGCCCGTCACACCTTCTGCCGACTCGCTGTTCCGCGATGTGCCGTCACTCAGTGGACATTACTCTGCCGGGGGCATGACGATTCTTCCGTATATCGGCGCAGGCTTTAGCGCTGGCTACAACTCCCAGCTCGACCGTGCATTCACGCCGAATTCGCAACCTCAGCAAAACCTGAATCTCGGCGGTCTGCCGGGGCAAACCCTGGTTCCGAATGAATTCCAAATGGGAATCCGAATCCCGTTCTAAGAATCTGAACCGGCAAACACCCTGGCATCAGATTCTCAGGGAAATAGATCCCTACTTCCTGACCAGTCAATCGTTCAACGTATTGCTACTCGAGCATCCAGGCAGGGCTTCAAACGCATGGAGAACGCGAGACGACCAGACCGCCCTTTATGCTCGCAGAACGCGCACGATAAATAGGATTGAAGGACACCCACGTTGGTCCTGTGCTCCCGGAACGCGCGCCCTGAGAAGGGCCTCGTTCGACGGCCGCACGTAGACCAACATGGGTGCCCTTCCAAGAGAGGGAAAACAAGCGAGCTTGGAGGGATTATTTAGAAGGATGACGGTCGCTCGATGCGCGTAGTGAAGGACAGTCTGGTCGCCTTACTCAGGAGAGAATAAGGAGAATGCTCGAGCTGAACGCTTGATCAACGCACCAGGTGGGATAGCTCAGTTCGGAAAAATAGAATGTCCATGCTTATTTCTCCCTGCCCACTACTTTGGCAATACTTCCAGGGAACTCTACACATTATCTGTAAGGCTTCCAAGATCAAGAGCAAGATGATCGAGATCTGGAAATATATATGATTCTCTTATGCCCACAACCTTCAGGGCATCGAGAAGGTTGCTTTTCATTTTTCCTGAAAC
>JBDSKU010000462.1:0-3095 GCA_039916745.1 Nitrospiraceae bacterium | reverse complement strand
CCCACGAACGGCCTGGAAAGCAAATGACCCTGGTCATCCCCACCGTCACTTATTATCGAGGATTAGACAGCCGCGGCCAAGACTGCCACGGCGAATCAGCAGGTGAAGAGAACCTCACAAAGAACGGTCTAATCCTGCATCCGTGATCTACCCTTCAAATGAAGCAGGTTGCGAACGATTTCTTACGCAGATGAACATCTCTCCATCATTAATCCAACTCATACCCATGCTATACTTGGCTGCAATACGTTGTATGTCCCGTCGACCTCACCGGGAAAGGTAGATGATGTTCATCACGACCATGTTTCCATGCCGAGCCCTTCTGTCCCTCCTCCTCAGCCTGCTGATGCTCGCGACCACGTCATGCGACACCTTGGACGCATTCACAGAAAGCACAAAAGAGAAGATGCTTGAGAACAAGGAAGCGTTGATCGGCAGCCTCGTCGGCGGTGCAGCAGGCGCGACGATTGGTGGCCTGGCCGGAAAGAAAAAGGGAGCCATCATTGGGGGGACGGTCGGCCTCGTATCCGGTGGGTTGATTGGGAACTACTACGCCAAACGAGAGCGCGATCGGACTCAAACGACGGCCTCCGTTGGGTATCGCCCTGAACAAGGCAACCTGCTGACAATCAGCGACGCACTGGCATCGCCCTCTGTTGCCAAACAGGGGGACTCCGTAAAGATCAATGCCAAGTACACCATCCTCAGACCAGACGAAAGCAAGGCGACCATCAAGGAAACACGTGAGATCCGTTGCAACGGAACAATCGTGGACACACAAAAAGCCGAAATTCAGCTGGATCAGGGAGTGCAAAACATTACCTGGGAATATCCCATCTCCCGTGAAGCCAAATCCGGCAACTACCAAGTCCTAACCACCGTCGCCGTCGATGACAAAAACGCAGCAGCCACAGCCACGTTCGAGATTAAATAAGTCTGTCGGTCGTTGCTCCACCGCATCGCAGCAGGTCATCCTGTGACGCGGTGTTTCCCGACCGCCGTTTGGTTATGCCTGCTACTGTTGACTGGTGCAGTCGTTCAATCTGTACCTAGCGGGTGGGCTGCCTCACCGACTCAACCCGAGCCACCTCACGCTTCACCTCCCCTTCTCCGCATCGAAGCCGGTCGGCACACCAGCAGCATTCTGCGAATCAGCACTGACGAACAAAACCGCTATTTAGCGACGGTCTCCCTCGACAAGACGGTACGCATCTGGGGACTGCCGAAACTTGAACTTCAAACCGTCCTCCGTCCACCGATCGGGAGTGGAATAAAAGGCACGTTGTATGCCGTTGCCATATCCCCCAATGGCCTCAGCATTGCGTGTGGAGGTGTGGAGGGAGAAGTTCTAGTATTTGATCGTGAAACAGGACGTCTGACCAATCGATTGCAGGGCTTTCCCAACATCATCAATCATCTAGCCTACTCACGGGACGGTCGGTGGCTCGTGATTACGCTAGGAGGCCAACAGGGTATCCGGCTCTACGCTACCAAGACCTACACACAGGTAGATCAGGACTCCGCGTATGCGGCGGCGAGCCATTATGCAGAGTTCAGCCATGACGGACGATTGATCACAGTATCGGATGATGGCCATCTTCGTCTCTACGAGTTAGGCGCAACCACCACGTCGCCGCTCACGCTCATCGGCAAACGAAAGCTAGCCGGTGACCGCCCCCGTTCTGCTAGCTTCTCCCCTGACGGCAACACATTGGCGGTGGGGTTTGTGGACCATCCACGAGTGGATCTGGTATCGGGGAAGGACCTCACCGCGCTGACCTCCTTACCCACGTCCAAAGCGGACGAGGATCAGTATTTCATATCCGTCGCGTGGTCCGGCGATGGTCAAAGCCTCTATGCGGCAGGGAGTTATCAAGAACGTGGCAAGACCGGGCACACACGCGGCACGACTTTCATCCGCCGGTGGGCGATCGGCACAAACAGAACGTTCCAAGACTATCCCGTGTCAGAAGGCTCCATTGAGCAATTACTCTCCCTAAAAAATGGAGACGTGATCTTCGCCTCGCACGATCCTGCGTTGGGTGCCATCGACAGCTCCGGCATTCGCACCCAATATCTCGGCCGTCCTATTCCGGACTTTCGCGGCATGGGCGAAGATTTCATGATCTCGGAAGATGCCGCAATCGTGAAGTTTGCCTACAACCGTGGCAAATCGTTTACCGTATTTTCGCTCCCTGCCAGATCCTTCACGCAAGATCCCCCTCCAGGCCTTGTGTTGCATGGTCCAGACCGGGGAGAGCCCGCCTTCACGATGTTCGGTCTGCTCGGAGACGACAAGAAAGATCTCCGGATCACAGACTGGCATGACTCGCCGGCGCCTCGGCTAAACGGCCGGCCGCTCCCCCTCCAGCCCGGGGAATTCTCTCGCAGTCTCGCCATTGCACCGAACCAGGGCAGCTTTCTGCTCGGTACGGAATCCAAGCTACGGCTCTTCGCACGTGACGGGACCCCACGGTGGCACATTTCCGTTCCCGGCATTGCCTGGAACGTGACCATTTCGAAAAACGGTCGCCTCGCTGTCGCCGCACTAGGAGACGGCACGATCCGATGGTTTCGCCTCCAGGACGGTCAGGAATTACTGGCGCTCTACCCCCACACAGATCGAAAGCGCTGGATCGTATGGACGCCCAAAGGCTATTTCGACGCCGATACAGATGCGGAAGCACTCATCGGATGGCATCTGAATCGAGGCAGCGACCGCGAAGCCGAGTTCTACGATGCCTCGCACTTCTTCGAGCAGTTCTACCACCCGGAACTCGTGGCACGAGTGCTCCACACGACAGAAGCCGATACGGCCGCGCTCCAATATTTCGGCCAACAGGAACGAGTCAACTTAGCCGTCGGATTTACCTCCCCGCCGACGACCACCATCACGGCCCCTACGCTAAATGCCCCGTTGAACCAAGAAGAGATCGACGTGACCGTGACCGCTGAAGATCAGGGAGGCGGGATCGGTGAGATCCGCCTCTACCATAACGACAAACTCGTCGGAGCCGACATTCGCGGGGTCACCGTGACGGCAGATACCGCTTTACGGAAGCAGCGAACTCTCCCGTTTCATATCCGGCTCATTC
>JBDSKU010000461.1:0-11145 GCA_039916745.1 Nitrospiraceae bacterium | reverse complement strand
GTCACGGTGTCACCAACCAAGCCGCTGGTCGGCGTGAAGCCGGCGATGGTGGGCGCCGGGGGTGTGACGGTGACTTGGCTCGCGGCGCTGCCGCCGTTGAGTGTGACGGTCACGGTCGTGGAGCCGGACGCGACGGCGGTCACGGTGAGGGGCACACTGGTTTGTCCTGCCGTAAAGGGGATTGACGTGGGGACCGTGGCGACGGCTGCATTCGCACTGCTCACCGCCAACGTCCCAGCGGCGGTCGGAGCCGGTGCGAGCGTGGCCGTCAGAGTGCCGGTAGCCCCGGCATTGAGATTGAGGGGGTTCGGCGTGAGAGCGGTCGGTTGGGACCCGGCGCTGGTATCGAGCACGCTGACGGTAATGAAACTGCCCGGCGCGCTGGTGAGACGAATCTCCAGCGTATTGTTCGGTTGGAGCGTGACGGTGCGATCGATCACTGCGACATTTTGGCCGAAGTCGCTGGGGCCGAGGATCTGCAGGCCGTTGAGTTGTACGGTCGCGGAGGCAATGCGATTGGTACCGTTCGCATTGCCGTTGACGACATGGAGCGTGTAGGGCGCGGTGGCGCCGGCAGGTAACGTGAACGTGTCGGTGAATTGATTCGGCGGGCCGGCGGTACGTGTGTACGTCTTCGGGCCGAAGAGGACCGTTTGGGCTTGCACGACCTCCTGGTTGACGAGCACGAACGCCAGACACAGTATCACCACCGCTACCCAACTTCGTCTTGTGGACCGTCCATTCATGGGAGTCTCTCTTCGATCACGACACACTGTTTTCGATTGCTCCTGGACTTACTGCGCCTCGTTCCGCAGCGCCTCGAAGGCTCTCGCGACTTTCACCTGATCTGCTTGAGACAACTCCACCACCGGCACCTCTTTTCCGGACTTCGTCACCAGCGTGAGGGTCGAAGGCTCGCCATACCCGGCTGCAAGTAAGACTTGCTCCGCCGGCTCGCCGTCGATGATTGGCGCCAGCGAGGCCGTGAGCGTGAACCCGGCAAAGGCCTGCAGAGCGCTGATTCGCCCATTGGGAAATGTCACATTGGCCGTGGCATTTGATGTGGTAAAGCTGCCGCTACTACTGACCGTAGTCGAGACGGGACCGGCAAACTGCGGGATCATCTTGACGGTGAAGGACGTAGGGACCGGCGTGTTCGTCACGGTGAGGGTGACGGGCACAGGATTGGTTGTCGCCGCCGGCAAGATCACATCTGCGGTCGCATAGGACCCGGCCGGCGTCGGCGGTGTGGCAACGCCACCGACTGAGCTGATCGTCAGGGTCGGGAGATTGATGAGCGTGGGGACGCTCGTGGCGGTAACTGGACCCAGCGTCGAGACAATCGATGGTGTCGGATTGATCGAGATCATCGGTCCGGGAACGAGGGTTTCAATGCGGATACGCCCGGGGCCGCTCCCGCTCGGACAGACACCTGTCGCGATGCCGAGTGCCTGGATCGCCCCCGGCACGGAAATTTCAGGAGCAACGAGACGAATGGCCCCTCCGCTTCCATATGCAGAGACCGCTGGGCATTGATTGTTGAAAGCCCCCCCATTGGCGGCAATCAATCCCGTCACCGTAATCTTTGTCGTTGAGGCCATGAGAATGGCACCGCCTCCCCCGCTCCCAGATGCGCCAACAAACGGTGTGACGGGAAAACAGATGGAGCTGTCTCCGTTGCTTCCATTGGTTCCACCACCTCCTGACCCTCCAAAGAGCGGGATGAGCGACACGAAGGACGCTGGGGCTCCATAGGTTCCCCCTTGGACTGTACCCGTGTTGACACCCGGATTTCCTCCTCCGGGCCCATATCCTGCCGATCCGGGATTGTTACTCAGCCCTTTCATGCCGCTCTGTCCACCCGCAAATCCTCCAGGACCACCGCGACCTCCAGGATTGATGGTGGGAGCTGACGCGCTGCAAACCAATCCGAATCCACTCACTCCGTTCACATGAACTGTGCCGGCAATGGTGACATCTCCGGTCGCGAGCATTGTGACCGGGGTATTCGCAGCGTTTGGTGTAAACGTGACGGTGACACCTGACGGGATGTTCACGGTGGTGTAATTGAGCACGCCGTCAGGGGGAAGGGCGATCGTGGTGTTGCCCGCGGGCGCCAACGCGCCCAAGCTGCCAGTGCTGCCACTATTGAAGGTTTGCGCCAACCCTGGGGCTGCGGCACAAAGACTCAGGACCACACTGAGCCCGATGAGACCTGTTTGTGAACTACGTGTGCGCATGATGAACTCCTTTATTTGCCTACTCTTCAATTTACGGCATCTCGACACTGTTCACAGGACTCACCGTCGTCGAGGCTCCAGTCGGCGCACTGGTCGCTGGCACCGTGGTATCGATTGGCATCTGCACGCTCGTGGCGGCACTCGTCGAAGACGACGGACCGCTTGGCGCGCTGGTCGCTGGTACTGTGGTGTCGAGCGGCATCTTGACCGTAACCACACTTGTGACAATAGAGGCCGGCTGCCCAGGGCGTACTTCTATCGTGATCGTTCCGCTTTGAGCCGTCCCGCTGGGGGTCACAACTGAAAACGGATAGGAACCGGTGGGAACCAAGGCACCGACCGTCAGATTGATCGGCAACTTCTCATCGGTCGCACCGGCGAGAATCGTGGCGGTCAGTCCAGCCTGTGCAAAATTGACTGCGGAAGCCGCTTTGAGGTTGAACCCAGCCACACTTCCCCGCGTTGTGACCCCTTGGCCGGCCCGCAAGGGATCAATCCCCGTGATGATCGGAGGAACAAGAACGGTAAAAGCTTTGAGACTGGTTGCGGTCCCATTGCCATTGGTTACGATCACAGGGCCGCTCGTCGCATTGGCCGGCATGGTCACGATAATGGAGGATGAGGTTGCGGAGACGACTGTCGCCGTCGCCCCATTAAACGCCACCTGGTTGCTAGACGGTGGACTCGTGAATCCGAACCCGCGAATCTCGACGTTCCGATTCACAATCGAGCTACCGGGCGTGATCAGAAAGATGCCGAGGCCGGTCGGGGCAGAGGTGAATCGCTAAATCGAGAGTAGATTGCCTACCGCGTCGTAGGTGTACACCGCCGTATCTCCCTGCTCATTCGCCACGCCGACCAATCGCCCGAGTTCGTCGTAGTAATATTGCGCTTGGTCAGCAGCGAGGGATCCGACATTCACTATGAGTGCGCCGGTCAGCACTACCATGTACATGGCGCGATGCAGCGCGGTCTTGCTCGTCATCACGATGTTCTTCGAGATATTTGCGAGCATAGGTGCAGACACCTATACTCCGAAACAATACATTTAGCAATCCTGTCAAGTATGCTCGCACCCGTGACCAGAGCATACCTACGCAGGTTCGACTCAACGTTGCGCCAACTTGTCTGACAGAGGTGAGAACCGAGGGTGATTTCAGCAGGGCAGGCGGCAGAAATGTAGACGAACACGCAGGATGATTCCTGCACGATGAACTTCACACCCTTGACCAAACATCTATGACACTTCAAGCGGCAAAGGTGGAAGGATGTATTGAAAACGTCGGGAATCTTTACCTGAATCGTCCGATTACGGGCGCCTTAGTTGGACGTCAGCCGTTTGGAGGCCATCGACTCTCCGGAGTGGGAGCGAAGGCCGGAGGTGAAGAGTACCTGGCGCAATTCGTCGTGACCCGTGTGATCAGCGAGCAAACCCTCCGTCGGGGATTCGCGCCGACCGAGTGAGGCCTTTGGTGGCTTGATCTCGTAGGATTCCAGCTCCTCACTAATATCCGTGATCACGCCCCGGTCTTCCAACGGAGAGAGTTCCTGCCGTTCGACGTATTTGACCAATCCTACGCCCTTCACAAACCAGGCGGTCATCACATCGGTGCCCTGCGCCGTCTTATTCGAGCCGGAGAGATGAATTTGCATATACATGCGCGCTTCCACCTTCACCGCGTCTTTGAAGGTGCCAGCCGGCACGGTCACCGACTCCTGCCCTACCACCGTGGAGTCGCCCTGTGCGTCGACCTTTTCATTCTCGCCGTCGCGATCCATATCGGTGCCAAAGTCCAGCCCTTTGCGGTTGAACTGCTGAAACGAGGTCGTAGCCTTCATGGGAAAACGCACGATCTGATAGGGCACGAGCTGTTTTTCCAAGGGTGTACCAGGCTCAGAACCGTAATAGACGATGCCAACGCTATCACGCCGGTAAAAACTGTCCGAGGGGCCATGGTTGCCTGGATTCGTATCGTGGAACACGGTGGCCGTCATGCCTTTGATGGTTTTCGTCCCGGTGACCGAAGACACGTTGGAGAAAAACTTATGCTCGATCGTTTGGAGCGGCCCTTCAGTGATCTGGCCGCGATAGTGCCATTCGTTCCCGATCTGATCGGGGAAATAGTCGGAGGATTGCGCAATAATACCGGCGTCCTCTGCTGCAAGCGGGGCTGGCCAGGTCGAACAAGCAAGCAGCAGAACTGCGCCTAACATGATGGCCATTTGAGATCCAGGCGTATTGATCGACATGCGTGAGGTTCTCCACTGGTTAAGCGATCCTGTGACCGTACCATAGGAATCCTGGAGGCAGCAAGAAGATCGCGCCCGTTCTGGTCGGCCTGGAAGCTTGCCTTCATGTGATATCCTCCCCATAATCGCAGACCTATGAGAAGCCACGCGGTTGCAAGCCTATGCACACGTGCCGTACTGGTGACTGGTGCATCCGGCGGAATTGGTCGAGCGATCAGCCTGGCCTTTGCTGCCGCTGGCTGGTCTGTCGGGGTGCATTACCATCGCAACAAATCGGCGGCTGAGGACACGCTCTCTCACGTGGAAGCCGGTGGGGGTAGTGGGGCATTGTACGCCGCCGACATTCGCGAGCCACAGTCTGTGCAACAGATGGTGGAGGCCTCCTGCCGACAGGTACCGATGCCGTCGGTGTTTATCTGTAATGCTGGCGTCGGAGGGAGCCAACTCCTGCTTCGACAACATGAAGAGGCGTGGGCCGACGTGGTGGCCACGAATTTGACAGGAACATTTCACTGCCTCCGCGCGATGGCCCCTCCCCTTCTTGCTCACGGTGGCGGGTCGATCGTTGTGATTGGATCGCATGCCGGATTCCATGGCTCGATTGGGCAGGCTGCCTACGCAGCGTCAAAAGCCGGTCTCATCGGTCTGGTGCAGACCGCAGCGAAAGAATGGGGAACAGGCAACGTCCGCGTTAACCTCCTCTTGCCTGGCTGGCAGAAGACGGGTCTATCCGACGGAGCCATGCCGGAGAGCGATCAATGGAAAGACCATCTGTTAGGCCGGCCACCGTCACGCGAGGAAGTGGCCAAGACCGTCTTGCATCTGGCTCAACTCAACGATGTGTCGGGACAGGTGTGGAACTGCGATAGCCGCCTGCTCTAATTCTCACGTTATGCGACAAACCAAACGACAAGCTCACGGTTCCAGCCCGCGTGGGGTCTTTATCACCGCGACCGATACCGGTGTCGGGAAAACGCTCGTCACCGCTGCGCTTGTGTCGCATCTGAGGCAACGAGGAATCGATATCGGTGTCATGAAGCCGGTTGAGACAGGGGTCTCGCCATCGACCAGGGCTCGGTCTGATGGCGCACGCCTGCGACGAGCCGCTGAATGCCATGATCCAATGGCAGTCGTCTGTCCCTATATCTTTCGACTCCCGATGGCGCCACTCTCTGCTGCGCGCGCGGAACAAAAGCCAATCCGGCTGGCCACCATCCTGCGAGCCTTCCATACCCTCTGTCAGAAGCACGACTTTGTGGCGGTGGAAGGCGTCGGTGGGGTGCATGTGCCGATAACGGACAGCCTCGATGGATTAGACCTCATGCAGCGCATGGGACTCCCTGTCATCGTGGTGGGCCGATCAGGCCTGGGAGGGATCAATCATGCATTATTGACGCTTCACGCCCTCCGCCAGCGAAAGGTCCCTGTCGTCGCGTTGGTCTTGAATCAACCTATGCCTGTGCGTGCGACAATCGCGCGCATGCAGGAGCAATCGACCGTGACTCTCCTTCAACGTCTCGCGAAGGTTCCTGTGGTAGGTCCAGTCCCCTATAGCTCGCGTCTACAACACAATTGGAACGACGGTATGATCCCGCTCTCGTGGACGGTAGAGATTATGAAGCTGGCGAAGCTGGTGACGGCATCCGGGCGAGAAAACTCCTGACGGCCTCACGAATATCTGTAGCTTTCAAGATGGCTGAGATGACGGCCACTCCGTCCGCCCCTGCCTGCATGACTGCCTGAACCTGCTCGATCTGGATTCCTCCAATCGCAAAGACGGGTAACGCTGTGAACGAACGTATCGTCCGTATCCCTTCAAGCCCAACGAGCGGGTCGTGATCTTGCTTGGAACCTGGCTTGAAGATTGGACCAAAGCCAAGGTAGTCCGGTTTCCCGGCACTGGTTGCTATGACCTGCTCCGCATTGTGCGTAGAGATCCCGATCAACTTGTCCAGCCCCATCACCTTCCTTGCCATATCGAGTGGCAAATCACCCTGCCCCAAATGTACGCCATCCGCATCTACAGCCAATGCCAAATCGCAGCGATCGTTTACGATAAAGAGAACCCCTACCTGTGCTGCAACTCGTCTGAGGACCAAGGCCTCCTCGTAGGCTGCCTTCATCGAAGCGGTCTTGTTGCGATATTGAAAGAGCGAGGCGCCGGACTCAGCGGCAGACATCAGTACCTCAACTAAAGGACGGTCGGGGCACACTGACGGATCGAGAATGATGTAGAGACCTGACGGTTTACGAGGAGGGGCGATATTCATAGGGTGCATATTCTAGATCTAAACAGCTGCGAGCTGCTAGCGGGAGAAGCTTTCTCTACTTGTACGACGAGATCCTGCTCCACAGCTTCTGTGGATAATCCTGTGGATGGGAAAACTGGATCGTGAGAAACGGTCGATGCTGAATGCCTGCTAGCAGTTTGCCTGAAAAATAATCGTTGTAGCCTGATCGGCAACCCCCTCCCCATATTTTGTGGTGTGATGGATCGCCGTATGTTGTTGAAGCAATACCATAAGAACGGTGCGTCTATCCGCCGGATGATTGTTCCTCTGACGAAAGTGCGGGGCTTGCGATATAGGAGTCATCTTGCATAAGGTACCGATACAACTCGGTTGCGAAGACTTGATGTCCTTTCGGACTGAAGTGCTTGTCGTGGGTGAGGTAGAGCGGATCGTCGGCGCGATGTATCTCGCGAAAGGCATTTGTAGGATTGATGACTTCGATCCTGTTTGCCTTCGCAAATTCTTCCAGTTGGCGATAGGGCTTCTCGAGATCGAAATCCTCTCGGTCAAATTGTGTGGGAGCGATGGCGCGATCAAATGCGCGTGACTCGATCGATATTTCAGACGGAATGAGTACGAGGATGAAGCGTATCCCGCGCTCAGTGAGCAACATGTCCAATTCGAGGAGCTTAGATTTCGCCACAGTCATGAGTGTGGCGATCGAGTCCGGTGGGTTCTTCAAGGCTGGTAGTAGACTAACGTCGAGGCTTTCACTGCCCCCCAGTGGTTCCCGTAGTCCTGTCCGTGAGAGCAGCTTCACGATCGTGTTGTTCGTGGTTAACTGCTCCCGCCCCCAACGATATAGTGCGGAGTGGCCTATGAGAAATTGCTTAACTCGGAGGACCGGCCCTGCTTCCGGCTTGCCTTGCAATTGTGCCGTACTTGATGATTCTTCGGTGGGATTCGCGAGGGCTTGGCGTACAAGTTTGCCATCGGCCTCATAGATATTGTCCAAGTAGAAGGCGAGGATCACCGTATCCGGCTGGTAAGGCAATGCGGCTCGTTTGAAATATTGAATCTCCTGGTCTGTTGCAAATCCTGGTACGCCCAGATTGATGACGTCGGTCTCTCCCATCAGCGATTCGAGTACTTTCGGATAGACCTCTTGGTCTTTCACATAGTAGCCCCAGCTAAACGAGTCCCCCAACACCACAATGCGTGTCGTGCGCGAGCCGGCCGCGAGGGGATATTCGCGGTCGCGCCATCCACGTGAATTCGTCTGAAATGGAATTACCCTGTCGTAGTAAGGGTGCTCCCCTGCCATGTGAGGGCGCGGCAACCATCCAAGCTGTTCATCTCGCTGGAAGAAGGGAGAGCGGCGAAGGAGGATATCATTCCTGTCGATGTCGACCGCCTCCTGGGTAAGTCTCAATTGCGCTTCGAACCCAAGCAGCGTTAGGCAGCCCATGCCGAGCAGGAATGCGATTTTGAGACTATATGATCGTCTGCTGAGCATCATTTTCCTGCCGCTAGCCACGTTCTCGAATCAAGACAGGCTGTATAAGCCCGTATCCTGTACGCCTATATACGTAACTTTGTACGCGTAATGCAAGATACAGGGCTTGGGCCGATATTCTTGGGTGGTCGGGTTAGGCGCAGTCAGGCGCTCCGTTTCTGCAGAACCCGAGCACGATCACTCGCCGTCAAAGCGGTGCGTTCGTATACACGTAATGTAATTTTAATATTTCTCTATTCAGGAAAACGTAGCTCGACCAGGGTCTGTGACGGTGGGGAGGAACGCACACTCCTGTCGAAGGCGTTCAAGGGCAGCGCTTGGGTTTAGAAGTCATTCATCAGCCGCAATATGCCCATACGGACTGGGGGAAGGGAGAACGGTATCGGAGAGTATATCAACTGACGAGGAATCGTTCGAGGAACGTGGTGGAGACGTGCCCCTTCTGAAAATCAGGATCGTTGAGGATGCGTTTGTGCAGTGGGATGGTCGTCTTGATGCCTTCGATGACGAATTCGTCGAGAGCACGGCGCATGCGGGCGATGCATTCCTGCCGGTCTCGGCCGTGGGTAATGACCTTGGCGATCATGGAATCGTAGAACGGAACGACCATCATGTTCGACTCCATGGCCGAATCGACACGAACGCCGAATCCTCCTGGTACACGATATTTCGTAATCATCCCTGGACAGGGCGTAAATTTTTCAGGGTCTTCCGCGTTGATGCGACATTCGAGGCTATGTCCGTTAAGCTTGATGTCTTGCTGCTTGAATGAGAGGGATTGTCCATCCGCGAGTGTGATCTGCTCCTTAATGAGATCGATGCCCGTCACCATCTCCGTGATCGCATGTTCGACCTGAATGCGGGTATTCACTTCCATGAAGAAGAAGTTGCGGTCCTTATCGAGGAGGAACTCGACGGTCCCGACATTCCGGTAGTGCACGGCTTTCACGGCTTCGACGGCGACGCGGCAGATTGCACGGCGAAGCTTCTCGTCGACAGCGGGCGATGGCGTTTCTTCGAGCAGCTTCTGATGTCGGCGTTGGATCGAGCAATCGCGCTCGCCAAGATGCACGACATGCCCACGGTGGTCGGCGGCAATTTGCACTTCGATATGGCGGGGCTCGAGGAAATAGCGTTCGAGGTAGACGGCATCGTTGCCGAACGTGGTCTTTGCCTCCGCTTGCGCGGCTTGAAATGCACGCGCGAGGTCTTCGGCCTTGTTCACGACACGCATGCCGCGCCCACCCCCACCGGAGGAGGCTTTGATGATGACGGGATAGCCGATCTTGGTGGCGGCTTCGAGCGCTTCCTGTTCGCTTTTGAGTTCGCCGGGACTGCCCGGCGTGACTGGTAAGCCTCGGCGGGCGACGATTTCGCGCGCTTTGGCTTTATCGCCCAGGAGCGCGATGTGCTCGGACGTAGGGCCGATAAATTTGACACCGATGGATTCGCAGACTTCGGCGAAGTGGGCATTCTCGGAGAGGAATCCGTAACCGGGGTGGATGGCGTCTGCCCCGGTGATCTCGGCGGCGCTCAGGACGTTGGGAATGTTTCGATAACTGAGGGCCGCGTCAGGAGGCCCGACGCAGATCTTTTCATCGGCTGCACGCACATGGAGGCTCGCCGCATCGGCCTCGGAAAAAATTGCCACGGTCTTAATGCCGAGCTCTTTGCAGGCGCGAATCACCCGGAGGGCGATCTCACCGCGATTGGCTATCAATACTTTCTTAAACACGCAAGTACTCCGATGTGGGTCGAGGAAAGAGGGATTAGGGCGTGGCTGTCGGATCGACGAGGAAAAGCGCCTGGCCATACTCCACCGGCTTCGTACTTTCAGCCAGAATTTTCGTGATTCGTCCTTCCACTTCTGATTCAATCTCATTCATCAACTTCATCGCTTCGACGATACAGAGGACCTGGCCTTTTTTTACGAAATCGCCCTCTTCGACGTAGGGATCGGCATCCGGTGAGGGGGACCGATAAAATGTGCCGACGATCGGGGATGCGATGGTAACCATGCCGGTCGTATCTTCGGTCTGTACACCTGCCGCACCGGTAGGTTGAGACAGCGTGGTCAAGCCTGAGCTTCCCTGATCAGCGACGGTAGTGGTCACCGTTCTGACCTCGACTTCGTGGCGCACGCGGATTCTGAGGCCTTCTCGCTCCAGCTCCAGTTCAGTCAGATTGTTCTTCTTGAGCAAATCGATCAGCTCTTGGATGTGTTTACTCTGCTGCCCTGATAACAAGGGAGTGCCCTGGCCGCCTGGAAGGGTCGCAAAGGCCTGAGGGAGCATAATTGGCTTCCCTCGTTTCTTTGACTTGCTCGTTTTCTGTATGCTCACCGAACACGCTCCACATAGGCCCGTGTCCGCGTATCAATCTTGATCACGGTCCCACTTTCTAAATAGAGCGGCACCTTGAGGGTGGCGCCGGTTTCAAGGGTGGCGAGTTTCGTGCCGCCCGTCGCGGTATCGCCACGGAAACCCGGCTCGGTATCCGTAACTTTTAATTCAATAAAGTTCGGCAACTCAACATCGATCGGACGATGCTCGTACACGAGAATCTTCACGATCATGTTTTCCTTCAACAGATCTGCATTGTCACCGAGCTTGCTCTTTTCGAACGTCAATTGCTCGTATGAATCTGTGTCCATGAAGGTATAGGCGTCGTCAGTTGCGTAAAGGAATTGCATGTCCCGTTCATCGAGCTTCGGCTCTTCGAACCGTTCCCCTGACCGAAACGTACGGTCGATCACACTACCCGTGAGATAGCCCTTGAGCTTGGTGCGTACGAAGGCCCCACCCTTGCCTGGTTTTACATGCTGAAACTCAATGATATAAAATGGCTGGTTATCGACCATCAGCCGTACGCCACCGCGAAAGTCGGTCGTGGAAATCACTCGATACTC
>JBDSKU010000460.1:0-4528 GCA_039916745.1 Nitrospiraceae bacterium | reverse complement strand
CAAGAATTTCGAAACCCGAACTCCACATCGCGCACGCGTCCCAGGAGCCAGGCTCACCCGTTTGATTCGAAGGTGGAATAGGCGTCCGACTCCTCCCCTGCTGGATCCAGCACAGACGATTTCTGCTTCTCCGACCATACGAATAATCCAGATTTGAGAAACCGCGCATCAATCATCCCTAAAATATGCTGCCGCAATTCATCACGAAAAGGCGCAAGACTCTCATCGTGAAGATAGCGATCAACCGTCCGCGGAAACCGCCGCCTCCAAGCCTGTGCCGCTTGCCGTGCGCCATCTGCAGCAAGTCCTCCACGACTGAGAATGGCACGAACCTCCTGCTCGAAAAATCCGACATGCACCTCTTCATCTTCCATAATGGAAGTGAGATCAGGTCGCAAACCCACTAACAGCCTTGCAAACTCCAACCCCAACGTTTCATATCCATACAGATGTACCGCAAGGACCCTCCATTGATCAGGCACACGTGGAAGCGAGGTCTTCTCGTGCGACTTCGTTCCCAACAGCAGTTCAAACTGCTTGAGGTGCTGCGCTTCTTCTTCCTCATGCCGTCTTAAAAATTGCAACACTCCAGGAGGAACGTCCTGCGCTTGCGCAGAGCGTACCGCCCACAAGGCCATGGCCTCCGCTTTAAGAAATTGTTCCAGGATCGCTCGTTCGCAACTGGAAGGAAGCGGATGAATCATGCGACAGTCTACCGGAACGGATAGGGTGGAACCAACCGGCGAGTAGAAATGAAATAGATCGAACGCGATAAAATGCCGCAGATTATACTAAAAATACTGCTGCCGCGCTGTAGACACTCTCCAAATCATTCCTGTATTATATCGCCCGGTTACGTACCATCGATTCTGGCGGTGTAGCTCAGTTGGTAGAGCAGCGGACTCATAAGCCGCGGGTCTCCCGTTCAATCCGGGACACCGCCACCACACCGTATATCAACCGTTTCCTCCGTAGTCCATTGCCAGATACCCAGGCAATGTCGTCTCATGATTCTTGCCGAATCTTGGTCGGACAATCTTATATACATGGTCTATTGCTTGATCTCAGTACAGCTTGGCTAGACTGATCCCTCAAGAACCTGCATGCGATGAACAATTCTAGAGATGTCACCCATCCGTTGATTTCCGCTCAATCCCAGACTTCCTCCACGCGTCTCTATTGGGTCGATAGCCTGCGCATCATTGCGATTGCCTTGGTTGTCATCGGACATATCGCCCAATTCCTGGAACAACCTTGGGGGGCCGTCATCCACAACCATTTTTTCGACTTGTCCGTTGCTAAAATAGGCGTTGTGATCTTCCTCTTCGTCAGCGGTCTAGGCCTGCATCTCAGTCAAACACGCCGTTCAATCGCCCCCCTGCAGTTCTATCTTCAACGACTGTGGCGCATCTATCCCATGTATTGGACGGCGCTGACAGTTGGCCTGATCCTGAATCAGCTGCGACATGAGCCGGTATTCGAATCGTGGAATGAAGCGATACTCATGGTGAGCGGATTCTGTGCGTTTGCCGGGCGGTGGGGCTGCAACTTCACGATGGGATGGTTTATCGGACTGATCCTGTCGTTGTACTGCCTCTACCCGCTCCTTGCATGGGCTATGCGCCGTTATGCAGCAGGAACGCTGTGTGTCTTGTTCGTAATCAGTGTGAGCAGCCGCCTCATCGTGGAATCTCTCTTTACCGGCTACCCACTCGAATGGTTTCCACTCTGTCGAGTCTTTGAGTTTGGTCTTGGTCTCTATTGGGTTGAGCGTGGCATCCCAGGCGGCGCATCGTCTCCTCGGTGGGTGGCCTTTCTTAGCGATATTTCATTTCCACTCTATCTCCTCCACTATTCCTTTGCTTTTGTTTTTTGGCATGCATCCTATCCTTGGCACCTACTCGTCTATCTTGCCATAGTCATTCTCGCAAGCATCGCCGTATCGACCGTCGAAGAACGGGCGAAAGCCTTCCTGACCTCTCTGAAACGCGTACCTCTCCCGAGTTAGACCGCCAGCCTTCTCGAACAATCTCATCACCCACAGCAGTTCCCTCCAAACTCTTCTTGCTGCCACAACGCGGCCAGGCAGGATGAACAGAGCATCGGAGTCGCGTGGGTGAACAAGGCCACGCCTGCTTCGCGACCGGGAACCATCATCTGACAATCGAAACAACGCTCACTCAAATCGCAATGGATGCTATGCCCTTGAACCGACATGGGACACCACCTTTGTGTTCGGACGGTAGCGACGATTGCAGACGGCCGACATGAACTCTTGCCCGCCTTTGAAGTTCACTAGAGTCCGCCACAACCGAACCGACAGCGGCTCCGCTTTCGCCCGACACAACACCCATTGCATCTCACGCAACTGGCCATTCAAAGAATCCACCGTTCGCTCCAAATCAATGAGCCGGTCTGTCCCCAAAAGTCTCCCTACTGTGCTCATGATGCCCTCCCTTCTGTAATTACACCGCACAATGCCGAATCACGCCGATGAGAATGCCTTCGATATGAAACGTATCCGAGGGTCTCACGATAATCGGCTGCATCGTCGCATTCGCTGGGTGCAGCTCGATGTGTGAATCCTTCTTGAAGTAGGTCTTGATCGTGGCGTCATGATTCACCAACGCGACGACAACCTGTCCGTTCCTAGCCGTCTCTTGTTTACGCACCACCACAAGATCGCCAGGGAGAATGCCATCGTCTTTCATCGACTCCCCTTTAACGCGAAGCGCGAAGGTATCTCCCCCACGTAACATGCTGGGCGGGACATCGATGAGTTCGGACTGGGGTACCGGCTCAATCGGTAAACCAGCCGCCACCATCCCTGCCATAGGAATTTCAGACGATCGCCCCAATCGGTCCAACGCGACCTGGACCATTCCAGGAATGCGCCGCATCCCCGCCTCGTAGCGAGCGACTGACACACGTGTCGTCTGCAACGCATCGGCAAGCTGCTGCTGGGTCAGGCCAAGCCGTACTCGGACTCGTTTTAGATCGGTCGGCTTCATCATGTAACCAATGGTTACATATATCGCGATGGACTGTCAAGCTTCCTTGCCGGCCCCCTAATAATGACGAACAAAGCACAGTCCAGCAGAGGGTCTGTGCATAAGTTGGCCACGAATAGCGCTCCCACGGCGGAGGTTCATGGTTATGACGCTCAAAATAGCCGTCTTTATCTAGGCTTTGTTGTTTTTGAGATATTTTTGGCTGGACACCCCCATATATTGCGGTGCTCAGCCCAATCAAACCAATGCCTACTTTTTAGGCAAAGACGTGTCGTGGATAGAGAAATGCGCAGTATTTGGCAGGCAGGGGGATCTTATGAACAGACTTATCCACAGAAGCTGGGGAGAGGGTTTCGTGAACATTTTCCTTGACCTTTGTCTACGATTTTTTCAGTTACACCCCAAATGAGTCCGTCACCCATCGTAAGATGAGACCGGAGACAGGCGAGAAATGCGCGATATGGATTGAAGCGGTTTCCACCTTACTTGGCTTGTCTCGCTCGCCAGCCGAGTCTGTCTAGGGTCAATCAGAAGAGGATGACGGCTTAATATTGATGCCGGGCGAATGACTGAACAAGAGCAGAGATAAGATCCTGTATGCTGAAACGCCAAGAGGAGTACAGATTGA
This sequence comes from Nitrospiraceae bacterium, assembly GCA_039916745.1. Taxonomy (GTDB): domain Bacteria; phylum Nitrospirota; class Nitrospiria; order Nitrospirales; family Nitrospiraceae; genus Palsa-1315. The sequence continues at coordinate 889 of JBDSKU010000460.1, read as the reverse complement.
GGGACTCACAATGATTCAGGACGAACGGTTCATATCAGCCTCACGAAGCCGCTCTGATTTCCAATCAGGCAACCGATCGTGGGACAAGATGCACGGCGCCAGCCTTGATCACTGCGATGACGGAGGCGCCAGGCACCAGACGCAAATCTTCTACCGCCCCGCGCGTGATGGTTGCCATGAGGGGAAATCCACAGTCGATCGTCACCTGCACCATCACGCCTTGTGGCGCAATGCCGATCACCCGCCCCGTAAGATGGTTCCGGGCACTGGTCATCCCGTTCCCTGCCTGTTCCACGACCACGTCTTCGGCACGAATACAGACATACACGGCTGCGCCGATGGCATCACTGCTCAAACCTTTCAACCTCGTTCCGTTGACTGCCACCGTGGCTAACCCGTTTGCATGCTCGATGACCTCACCTTGCACAACTGTTTCTACTCCGACGATGCGCGCCACCTCCGCATCGGCCGGTCGACTGAACACTTCGTGCGGCTTCCCGACTTGATGGACCAGCCCCTTACCCATGACCGCCATCACATCGCCCAACGTGAGCGCCTCCGACCAATCGTGGGTCACAATGATCGAGGGCAGCGCCAGTTGTTTCAACAGGCTTCTGAGTTCACCTCTGAGTTGAAGTCGGGTCGGCGCATCCAAGGCCGACAAGGGTTCGTCGAGCAAGAGCAGTTGCGGTCTCGGCGCGACCGCTCTAGCCAATGCCACCCGCTGCTGTTGGCCACCGGACAATTCTCGTGGCTTCGCCGCTTCAAGCCCCTGTAACTGGAACAATTCCACCACCTCCGCAACTCGCTTATTCCGCTCGGGGGACGAGAGGGCCCCCAACCCATACGCAATAGTCCCAGCCACGGAATAGTTGGGGAAGAGGGCATA
>JBDSKU010000459.1:0-5255 GCA_039916745.1 Nitrospiraceae bacterium | reverse complement strand
TCCCGGGGGTTACCTCGGCGATTGCGGTGCCTGCCTATGCGGGTATTCCGGTAACCCATCGCACCTTGGCTTCCACGGTCACGTTTGTGACCGGTCATGAAGATCCCACCAAACCGGAGACTCTGTTGGAATGGCCTAAATTGGCTGGAGCATCTGGGACACTCGTGTTCATGATGGGGATGAAGAATCTCCCCTCGATTGTTGGCCACTTAGTGGCAGAAGGTCGGTCGTCTGAGACGCCGGTAGCGGCGATTCATTGGGGGACCAAAGCCGATCAACAGACCATCGTGGGGACGTTGGACAATATTGTGGCGAGAACCGAAGCCGTACACCTCGAACCGCCGACGGTGATCGTCGTGGGTGAAGTGGTACGACTACGAGGGCAGCTGAATTGGTTTGAAACCAAGCCGCTCTTTGGAAAACGAATTGTGCTGACCAGGGCTCAGGAACAGGCGCACGAGTTTTCTCAGTTGCTTGCGGCTTACGGAGCGGAGCCAGTGGAGGTGCCGACGATTCAAATCGTCCCTCCGGTCAGTTGGCAGGCGATCGATGATGCGATCAATCGTCTCAGCACCTATCAATGGCTGATCTTTACCAGCGTAAACGGGGTCACGCCGTTCATGGATCGTCTCCATGCCGCAGGGAAAGATGCGCGTGCCTTGGCACCGCTTCGTATTTGCGCCATTGGACCCCGCACTGCACAGGAATTGAGCATTCATGGATTGAGGGCGGATATCGTTCCAGCCGAGTTTCAAGCAGAGGGGGTCATCGCCGCGTTGGCTCAGGTGGGCATCCGTGGGAGCCGTCTGTTAATTCCCCGCGCTGAAGTCGCTCGTGAGATCTTGCCGGAACAGTTGTGTGAGTTGGGGGCGGTTGTCGATGTGATTCCAGTTTACCGGACGATCGCTCCGACGGTGGATGTCACATCTTTGACGCAGCAGCTTCGCGATGGCCGAGTCGCGGCGCTCACCTTTACGAGTTCGTCCACCGTACGCAATTTCGTGGAGCTCTTTGGCGGGCAAGAGGCAGTCACGAAACTCGTGGCTCAGGTGGCGATTGCCTGCATCGGACCCATTACGGCAGGTACGGCGGAAGAATATGGGTTGACGGTGACGATCATGCCGACTGAAAATACGGTACCGGCATTGACCGAGGCCATTGTCCGGCATTTCAGTGAAGGGGTGCGAGTGGCCGTTTCTGCGCATGGATAGGTCGCGGTAGACGACGGGGTACGGAACTGATTTGTTTAGTAAGAGGGGGGATTCTCATGGTTGCAGTCAAGTCGTTCATGGTTCCGAGAGAGAAGTTTATTACGGTTGAGCGGGATACCGATGCCCAGACAGCGGCACGTATCATGCGGGATCGTGGGATTGGTAGCCTGTTCGTGACGAACGGGAAGGAGATTGTCGGCATTCTGACCGATACCGATATGGTTCGGCGGGTGGTCGCGGCTGGAGCGGACACTCATAAGACGACGGTTGAGCAGATTATGTCGGCCCCAATCTTGACGATCGAGGAGAATAAGACGCTGCTCGATGCCAACGATCTGATGGCTCAAACGCATATTCGTCATCTTGGCGTGACGCGGGATGGCGGGTTGGTCGGCATGATTTCCGTCCGCGACCTCGTCGTGTTCTTAACGAATCTTCCAAGAAAGTAATTCGATGGCTTTTCCCATTCAGCGGCTCAGACGGTTGCGGCAGCATGAGGCCTTTCGCCGTATGGTACGGGAGACGAACCTGACCCCTTCCAACTTCATCTATCCGCTGTTCGTCGTCGAAGGGCGAGATCGGCGAGAGGAGATCGCCTCGATGCCGGGCCAGTTCAGGCTCTCGGTCGATCTCCTGGTGAAAGAGGCCCGCGAGGTTGTGACCTTGGGCATTCCCGCTATCATTCTGTTCGGGATTCCGGATCGGAAAGATGCGCGGGGAAGTTCAGGGTTCGATCCGAACGGCATCGTGCAGCGGGCGGTCAAAGCGGTGAAGGACCAGGTACCTGGCGTCATGGTCATCACCGATGTCTGCATCGACGAATACACCGATCATGGGCATTGCGGGATCGTCAAGGACGGGCGCATTCTCAACGATGAAACGCTGGATTGTCTCCGTACCATGGCCAGAACCCATGCGCAAGCCGGGGCCGATATGGTGGCTCCATCCGATATGATGGATGGGCGAGTGGCGGCAATTCGTACGGAATTGGATCAGGCAGGATTTTCTGAGCTGCCGATCATGGCCTATGCCGCCAAATTCGCGTCCTGCTTTTATGCGCCGTTTCGGGATGCGGCCGGTTCAAGCCCGCAATTCGGCGATCGGCAATCGTATCAAATGGATCCGGCCAACCGCCGAGAAGCGCTTCGCGAGATCGCCCTCGATGTTGAGGAGGGGGCGGACATCATTATGGTCAAACCGGCGCTACCGTATCTTGACATCATTGCCGCGGCCAGGGCGCAGATGTTGTTGCCGGTGGCGGCCTATCAAGTGAGTGGGGAGTACAGCATGATCAAAGCGGCCGCCCAAGCTGGCTGGCTTGATGAATCGCGTGCCATGATGGAATCGTTGCTCTCGATCAAGCGGGCTGGCGCAGATCTCATTTTGACCTACTTTGCTAAAGACGCTGCGCGTCTCCTTCACTGACGACCATGCTCAAAGTCACGCGTGGGCTGTCCGGCAAATATCCTCCACGTGCATATCCAGTGGCCACGATCGGTAATTTTGACGGCCACCACCTGGGCCATCGCGCACTGCTGCAGACGGTGGTCGAGACGGCCAAGAAGGCGCAGGGGACTGCGCTCGTACTGACCTTCGACCCGCACCCGGTCAAAATCCTCGCACCCCAAGTCGACCTTCGCTTTCTTACCAGCCCCGAGGAAAAGTTGGCGCACTTCGAGGCCGCAGGAATCGATGAAGTGGTATTTCTGGAGTTTAGTCCCATATTTGCAGCGATGAGTCCTGATGAATTTGCAGAAGGCATCCTGCATCGATCTCTCACCCTTTCCGAGCTGTTTGTCGGGAATCATTTTGCCTTTGGAAAGGGTCGGGCAGGACATATCGAAGATCTTGTACGTCTCGGCGGGCGGTATGGCTTCCGCGTGCATCCCGTGACTCCCGTGATGCTTGAGGGAGGCGTGGTGAGTTCGACCAGGATTCGCCAGCTCATTCAGGCAGGGAATGTGGAGCAGGCTGCCATGCTCCTCGGGCGTTTCTACGGGATTCGCGGTACGGTGGTGCATGGGATGCAGCAGGGGCAAGCGATGGGCTGGCCCACGGCGAATCTACGCATCCCGGTCGATCGCGTCGTGCCGCCTTATGGCGTCTATGCCGCGAGAACGGTCCAGGGTGCTCAGACATCCGATGCGATCGCCTATATCGGGACCAGACCGACCTTCGGGGCAGGGGAGCGCCTGATTGAAGTCAATTTGTTGGATCAGCGCTGCGATCTCTATGGCCAGGAGATCACCGTGCAGTTTGTGGCGCGAGTGCGCGGCGATCATACTTTTGCCTCTGCCGATGAGCTGTCAAAGCAAATAGTCCATGATGTGGAGCAGGCACGCAGAAGCTTGCAGCGAATTCCACAGGGAGTTCAGTGACCATGGCTGTTGAAGCGGCGATCACGCGGTCGTCCGGCAGACCTGCTGCACGACCGGCTTTATTGACTCATCTCGTTCGAACGGTGCGTCAGCATCAGCTATTCGTTTCCGGTCAGCACCTCTTGGTGGCAGTATCGGGTGGACCCGATTCGATCGCGTTGTTGTCTCTGCTTCATCGCCTGGCCCAGTCCTGGAGGCTCACCCTCACAGCAATCCATTGTAACTATGGGTTGCGTGGAGCGGAGTCCGACGACGACGAATCGTTTGTCAGGGAGTTTTGTCAGGAACGGCAGCTGTCTCTTGTCATCCATCGGCCCATGCTGGTCAAGCGACGCCAGCGCTCATCGCTTCAGGCTACGGCCCGCGATGCACGGTATGACTTCATGCGGCAATTGGCTCACGAGGTCGGGGCTGTCCGCATTGCGGTTGGTCATACCGCCAATGACCAGGCTGAAACGGTGCTCATGTGGATGTTGCGTGGGGCAGGGATGGCCGGGTTAGCCGGGATGCCGTATACGCGTGAGGACGGAATCATTCGCCCGCTCTTGGCCTCCACTCGTGAGGAGGTGTTGACCTATTTGGGTCATGAAGGTTTGACCTATCGCCGTGACTCGAGCAATGAGAAGCCGCTTTATTATCGTAATCGGATTAGGAAAGACCTCCTTCCTGTGATCACTCGGTTGGCTCCGGCTGCCGTTCGTGTGCTGCAGCGACAGGCAGATGTCGTGCGTGAAGACGAATGGTACTTGGCGCAGGTGACGAGGGATTTGGTGCAGCAGCTCGTGAGCCCTGATTTCGGAGGCGTGCAACGAGTCAATCTCCAGGCCTTCATTGCGTTGCCGGTTGCTCTTCAGCGGCGACTCGTTCGGGCAATATTACGGACCTATGACGAAGAGGGGCGCGCGAGCAGCCTTCATGTGGTGGAGTCGGTTCGGTATGTTTTGCTCAAGGGAAAGACGGGAGTTCGGCTGTCGTTGACACGGGCCCTCGTGATTCTGGATCAGGGGTCGGTGCAATTTCGTCCCGTAGGAGGGGTGGACAAGGGGGCGGCTGGTTCGGGTCAGGGCAAGGGTGAGAGCCTGCTTCTTTCAGTGCCGTCAACGGTCTGTTGGGCTGGAACGAATCAGCAAATTCATGTACAACGTATGGCTCGTCATGATGCGGAGCAGGGAGACGAGGCTTCGCCTGGACAACGAGTCTTGTTTGATGCCGACCGATGCTCGGAGCCGTTGCTGGTTCGGTCCTGGCAAGCCGGCGATCGACTCTCTCCTCGAGGGATGAAGGGGAAGAGTCAAAAGCTTCAAGATTTCTTTACTGATCGGAAGATTGCTCGTTGTCGACGGGATGAGATTCCATTGTTGGTCGCGCCAGAAGGGATTCTGTGGGTTGTGGGGATGCGGCAGGATGAACGTTTCGTGGTCCGTCGAGGGACAACCAACTGTCTGGTAGTATCGGTGAGCCATAGGGACTCAGAGAGGGAGTAGAGGGAGGATGGAACGGATTTTCGGTCGACCAATCGTGACGCAGGAAGAAATGCGTGCGAGGATCCGTGAATTGGGCAAGCAGGTCACGACCGATTATACCGGGAAGGATCTCGTCTTGGTCGGTGTGTTGAAGGGGGCTTACGCGTTCTATGCCGATTTGGCTCGCGCAATCAGGATTCCGA
>JBDSKU010000458.1:0-4660 GCA_039916745.1 Nitrospiraceae bacterium | reverse complement strand
CGCCGTCCCCAATCCCATCGCCACCGCACAGGCGCCGATCACCCAACCCGGCACCTCCCCAGAAGGAATCTGCCCGGCAGAGAGCAAGGCCAAGGTAATGATGCCCATGGCCTTCTGCGCATCGTTGGCCCCGTGACTGAACGCCATGAAGCAGGCGGAGACGAGCTGCAGCCGTTTGAATAATCGAGTGGCCACACTTCGGGTCACGCGAAAAAAGATCCAGCTGATGAGCACCATCAACGTAAACCCAATGGCAAAGCCAAAGAACGGCGCAAGCACCATGGCTTCCATCACCGGACGAAGCCCGGACCACTTCACCATATCCCAGCCGCCATGGGTTACTGCGGCCCCGACCAGTCCGCCGATCAAGGCGTGAGACGAGCTCGTCGGCAATCCCAACAACAGCGTGAAGAGATTCCACAAGATCGCACCGGCCAACGCCGCCGCCACCATTTCTTGAGTGACCATGGTCGGGTTCACAATCCCCGACCCCACCATCTTGGCGACCGCCGTGGACATGAACGCCCCGGCGACATTGAGCACGCCAGCGGCCATGACTGCCACGAGCGGGCTCACGACTCTCGTCGAGACGACCGTCGCAATGGCATTGGCACTGTCATGCCACCCGTTCGAAAAATCGAACAGGAGCGCCAGCACAACGACAACGAGCAACATTCCGGTCAGCTCAGGCATGGCACCGCCGACGCTGAGTGCTGCGCACTGCGCGCTGCGCAGAAAAAACCCTGGTGGTATTGCTCATCGTTGCCGTTCAGTGATGCTTGAGCGCGATCCGTTCAAGAATATTCGCGACGTCTTCGCAGCGGTCGGTTCCCGCTTCGAAGTTCTCGTAAATCTCTTTCCACTTGATCACCGCGATCGGATCGGTTTCTTTTTCAAAGAGAGCGGATATCGCATCGCGGGACACTCGATCAGCTTCGTTTTCCAGGCTGTTCACCCGCACACTGCATTCTTTCAGCTCCGGATGCGCAAGCCCCAGGCGATCCACGCCACTCCCCACAGCCACAGAGGCCTGATATAAAATATCGGCCAACTTGACCGCCATCGGAGTCGGCTTCGTGACCTTGTATAACACGAAGCGATCGGCAATCGCCTCCGTGACATCCAGAATATCGTCGAGCGCGCTCGCGAGGTCATGAATGTCTTCCCGATCGATCGGCGTAATAAAGGTTTTGTTCAATCGAAACGCAATATCGTGCGTAATGCTATCTCCAATATGCTCAATGTCTTTAATCCCCCGGGCCTGTTCGATGGGAGACCGAAAATCCTCCATCATGACCTTCAGAAGACGGCTTCCCTCAATCATATTATGTGCGGCCTTCTTGAACAGCTCAAAGAAAGCTTCTTCTCGAGGGATCAATCCAAATAACATCGCGACGCTCCTCAGTTCAGATACAATCCGCGTTTCTCAGGGCACAGGCAGCGCCGTCACGCCATATAGAGACAGCCCTTACCAGCGAACCAACCCGGCCGCCCACGTCACACCACCGCCAAAACTACCCAGCAAGACCAGGTCGTGGGGCACAATCTTCCCCGAACGGACTGCGTAGTCGAGCGCGATCGGCACTGACGCCGACGACGTATTACCATAACGCCCGATCACGGAACAAACCCGTTCCGGCGAAACCCCAAGCCGCTTCGTCAGCTGACTGATAATTCGCCCGTTGGCTTGGTGCAAGACCAGCTGCGCGAGATCGTGAATATCGACACCCCATTCTTTCACGATCTCGAGGATGGCCTGTTCCAATCGTTTAACTGCCAGACGAAAGAGCGGTGCCCCTTGCATCCGCAACGTATGACGCGTCGCCTCAACCGTTTCCGATGTCGTCGGCATGCGCGATCCGCCTGCGGGAATCGAAATCAAACCATGCTGAGCACCGTCCGCATGGAGACGGAGCCCCATGAGCCCCCGGCTCGGGTGACCCGCTTCCTGTTCGCCCCGCAGCACCACCGCACCGGCCCCATCGCCGAATAACAGCACCGTATCGCCATCAGCAGGATCGAGGGAACGAGACTTCACCTCGGCGGCGACCACCAAACAGGTCTTGATTTGACCGCTCCGAATCATCGCATCGGCCATCGAGAGTCCGTAGAGAAAACCTGAACAGGAAGCCGCCACATCGAATGCCGGTATCGCGGGACAACCCAACATCCGCTGAACGTGGCAGGCAGTAGAGGGAAAGACCGAGTCGGGAGAGGTCGTCGAAAGCACAATCGCCCCGACGTCAGAAACCGGAAGTCCGGCAGCCTCAAGCGCCTGCCTGGCGGCTTCAACGGCAAGATCAGAAGACGCTTGGGATGCCGCGGCCCAGCGACGTTCCTGAATCCCTGTCAGGCGAGAGACCGCGTCAGGCTCAATACCCAACGATGCCCCCACCTCGTGATTCGTCACCACCCGTTCAGGGAGGTACGAGCCCGTCCCAATAATCCTTGTCCGTATCATATCTGTCTATACTGTGCGGGTCACTGCAAGAATGGCGGGATTATAGGTCTCGGTGCCACAGGGGTCAACTCGCATGCTCGAATCGTTGCATTCACCCCGCACTCCTGCTACATTTTCAGGACTGATGGCACACGTCCTTTCCATCGTCACGACTGCCCCACGACTGGCAACGGCCTTCGGCCTTTGCATAGCAGTCTTCTGCGTCATCACGGCCTGCTCCAGTACACCCAAGACCCAAGACGCGGCCAAGAAAGCCCTGAGCGGGACCGACGAGCAAATTTTCCTGGGCGACACGATCGAGAAAAATTACGACCCCAACGTCATCATGAAGCGAGGCGAAGCATTTTTTGAGAAAGAGGAATACACGGAAGCGATCGTCGAATATAACCACTTTCTCGACCTCCACCGCACCCACATTCTCGCGTCCTATGCCGCGTTCCGAATCGGAGAAAGCCAAATGAAACGGGCCAAGGGGATCGATCGCGACCCGGACCCTATTCAGAAAGCCATCGAAGCCTTTGAGCGGCTGCGGAAAGACTTTCAAGGTAGCCGGTACGACGGTCAAGCACTCCAGAAGACTCAGGAATGCCACGATCTCCTCGCGCAGATGCATCTCTTCGTGGGGCAATTTTATTATCGACGGGGCTCCTATCTGGCCGCCGCACATCGTTTCGAACAAATCATGAAGCTCTACCCAGACAAGTCGGTCGCACCCGATGCCTTGTACTTCTTGGCGCTCAGCTACCATGACTTGGGCGCGGACGATTGGGCCAGTGAACAACTGACCCTGCTGGCAGAGAAATATCCCGGCAGCGCGCATGCCGGCGAAGGCAAGAGCCTACTCGCAAAGATTGGTAGTGGGAAATCTGCTCCACTGCTGGCTAAACAGACCGAGCCTGCGCCACCTGCTAATTCGCCGTCCGCCTCCCCATCAGAAAATCAGCTCAGTCTCGCAGCGGGACTCCTCCCTTCGGTCCCGACTGGATCGTTCCGCTTACCTTCCGCCTCGGCATTGGGATTAGGCCAATCGTTTGTGACCTGCCGCCTCGGCGCATGGTGCTGATTCGGAACAGCATCGAAGCTATCAGCATTCAGCGATCAGTAAAACTCTAGATTCCTTGGTTGAATTCTTTAGCTGAGAGCTGCTGGCTATCAGGATGCTCAAAACGTTCGTCCAGCAGGCCGAGCGAGTGAAGATCCAAGGCGTACCCTTGGGGCGCACGGTGCGACGAATAAGGAGCACCACGTCTGTGCGCGCCGCCGAGTGGTGAGGCGGCCGGGTCCCCGTTGAGGATCTGAACGATGCGAGAACGAAGCTGGCGGACGTTTTCAACATCCTGCGTGGTTACTGGCCGAGGTACCAACCAATCCCCTGCCGCTCTAAAAATCCGGTAATCATCGTGAGCGTATTGGCATAAATCATGATGCCCACGATGATCAGCAACACCCCGCTCACGGTCGAAACGCCCCACAAATACAGGCGCGCCTGCTTGAAGTAGGCAAGGAATCGATCGACCCCCAGGGCCGTGAGAAATAACGGCAATCCCAATCCCATCGAATAACTCGTCAGCAACAACACCCCGTTCAACAACGAATCGGTGGTGCTGGCATACAGCAAGATGGTCCCGAGCACCGGTCCGACGCAGGGCGTCCAGCCGGCGGCAAACGCGATACCGATCAAGAACGATCCCACATACCCGACCGGCCGACTCCTGAATTGGAAGCGATGTTCCATCTTCAGAAAGCTGATATTCAAGATCCCCAATAAGTAGAGACCAAAGATGATGATCAGAATCCCGCCGATCCGTCTGATGTGATCCTGATAGGTAATCAAGGCCTGTCCGATGAAGCTGGCAGATGCGCCAAAGGACACGAAGACGGTGGTAAATCCGGCGATAAACAACAGGGCATTGACGACGATGGACTTCTTAAACTTCGATCGCACCGTCGAATCGGTGAGTTGCTCGATGGAGAGCCCGGTAATATAGGAAATGTACGAGGGAACCAGTGGCAGCACGCAGGGCGATACAAACGACAGCAAGCCGGCCGAAAAGGCCGCCACAAGAGAAATATTCGTGATCGATTGCGACAATGGCTGACAGGCTCCTAGCAGGCTACGAAAATACGCTATGATTGCGCCGAAAATTCACTGATCTGCCTATTTGAAACAACAGGCAAAATCCACGCAGGATGCTCAAA
>JBDSKU010000457.1:0-5718 GCA_039916745.1 Nitrospiraceae bacterium | reverse complement strand
CATCCAGCAGGAAGGCCAGCCGAACCTGCGTACGATTTTCTCTCGATCCATGATCTCGAAAAATGTGAATGATCGCGCGACTCACGGCCAACGCTTCGTCTTCAGTCACAAAGATGTCGAGCGGCGTGGCGATCCGATACCCGCCGGACCCGAGCTTGCCGCCGGCCAAGAGGTTGTACCCGAAGCTCTTGCCATCGATGCCGTCGTGATAAGCCGGCACAAGGGCCAGGTCTTGCGTTTCCATGTGCACACAGTTATCCGGACAGCCTGTCACCGCCACGTTGAACTTCCGCGGCAGGTTCGAATAGGCCGGATTACCAAGAATCTCTTCGTTGATGGCGCGCACGATGGGCGTCGCATCCGACAGTTCCTCCGGGCTCAACCCGGCAACCGGACAGGTCATGACACCTCGCACGTTGTCCATGCCAGTTTGGAGAGAGGTCAAACCCACCTCTTCCATCTTGGCAAAAACAGCCGGCACGTCTTCAATCCGGATGTGCCGGAGTTGTATTTGTTGCCGCGTCGTGAGATCCAACACCCCATTGCCGTAGGTTCCGGCGATCTCGGCCAGGGCCCGTAGTTGATAGGAGCCGGTCTTGCCGCCTGGTATCCGCACCCGGATCATGAAAAAGCCCGGCGTAGGATTCCGCAGAAAGAGGCCATACCATTTGAGGCGCTGAACATCGGCCTCGGGGATAGATTCCCAACCATTCTTGGCATATTGGGCGATCATGTCCCGCACAGCCAACCCGTCGCGCTCCGTCTTGATGGCCTCGATTTTGTTCATCGCATGTTCCCCCCATTGGCCAGCGTGACCCGATAATCTGGCACACCCGGCATGATTCGCACCAGCCCCTCTCTGCTCAGTCGATCGACGGTGAGAAAGACTTGCACGCAGCAATCCCCCGGCAACGCGCCAGTCATGTCATCCAACGTGCGCGGGACGCCGTCACGCAACAGATCGACCACGACTCGCTCCATCCCGATCAGTTCCCGATCATTCGTTCGCGTCGTATCCATTGTCGCCTCCCTTCCGCTACCCTCTTTACAACAATGGCGCCAGCTTCCAGCATGATTCCGCGAGGGAACCCCAGAAGCTGGCGCCATTGCCAGCCGATAATCCATTGCACCGGCGCCATTGCCGGTACTCACACTCTAGTTAGAACGTCTTGTATTCGAGCCACTTGCCGTTCAGCGTGATCTTACACCGCGCTTCGCCCTGGCTCCCCGTCACCTTTTCCATATCGAGCGTAAAGTCGATCGCGCTCATAATGCCGTCGCCGAACATTTCATTGGCCTGCTCTCGCATCGAATCGCCGTAGACCCCGATGATCTCCAGCAGTCGGTATTTGAACGGGTCCGTGGCGTTGGGGAAATCCGTCCGGACAGGAAAGGCGCTCAGTGCCGCCGTCAATGGCGCATCCAGTTCAAGCAGGTGCCCAATCTTCTTCGCCTCATCCGGGGAGAATCGATGGTTCCCGTTCAATGCCGCCGCCACGAACGTGGGATTCTTGCCCACAGTCTTCGCCACCTCCGCAATTGTGACATTCTTTGCCAGCCGCTTCGCCTTGATCGCCTTTCGAACCGTATCCTTCTCCATCTCTGTACTCCTTTAGGTTATGACCGAATGACTATCGAACGACTGCCCCGCCGCGACTATCCTTAGAACCGGAGCGGAACCGGCAATATGGACGCTGCCTCCACCACGACTGGCTCTTCCACCACCCGGTAGGGACTCACCATCCAATAGAGCCCTCCGACGAACAGACCGCCCCCCACAACATTTCCCAGCACAACGAAGAATTGGTTGTACCAGAACCCCGCCCAGTTCACGATTGCCTCATGCGGGAGGAACAGCGCCATACCCAGCAGCGATTGATTGGCAATACTGTGCTCGAAGCCTGTGCCGATGAAGGCGAACAGGCACCAGAAGATCAGCAAGATCTTTGCCGCATCGTTCGTGGTGCGCCCCGCGGTCCAGACCGCCAGGCAGATTAACCAATTGCAGAGAATCCCTCGCACGAACAGTTCCCACGCCGGCAGGGACATCTTCACCGCCGCCACCTTGCCGAGAAAGTCCGCCGTGGGTCCCTTCGAAAAGACGCCGGATTCCACCACGAGCCAGGCCAGCGCCAGCGAGCCAACCAGGTTCCCGACCCACGACCAGAAATTGAATTGCGCGACTTGCCCCCACGTGACGCTCTTGGACAAACCGCCGATCACTCCCACCATGTTGTTCCCCGTAAACAACTCCGAGCCAGCGAAGATGACTAAGGTCAAGGCAATTCCGAACGAGGTGCCCATGACGAGTTTCACCACCGGGGATCCAACGGCCATTAACGGTCCACCCAGGCTAAATATCAGCGCGATGCCGAAGCCGAGGTAGACTCCGGCCATTGCCGACAATAAGAGATACCCGCCGAGCGAGCTATCCATAAATCCGAATTTCTTCTTCGCGAGGTCTGCAATCCGCTCGTGATCTGCTGCGTGCATGGCGTCCTCCATGATGAAGTGATTCGACATTGAGACTTTACAAACGAAAACGTCCTCACTCTGCTGCCAGAATGAGGACGCCATTGTCCTATGTGGAGGTAGCTCTGCCACCTCGGTCCAAGACCCCATCGTCTCGGAGTCTATCGACAAACAAAACGGCGTCCGCCACTCTTTTAAGAATGACGGACGCCGTTGTCCGTGTGCCGTATGTCGAGAGCCTTACCGAGGCGCCGTTGCCTCGACTCTGCTCGTAAGGGAGATATGTACCATGCCTCCCCTACCAGGTCAACCCATACTTCAGATGGGCCCCGGGCATTCTAGACGTCGTAATAGAGATAGAACTCATACGGATGCGGACGCAACCGCATGGTGTCGACTTCCTTCGTACGCTTGTAACCGATCCAGGCTTCGATCAGGTCCTTGCTGAAGACCCCGCCTTTGAGCAGGAACTCATGGTCCTTCTCAAGGTTGTTCAGCGCTTCGTCGAGGCTGCCCGGCATGGTGCGAATCTTCGCCGCTGCCTTCGCCTCGAGATCGTAGAGATCCTGCTCAGCCGGTTCACCGGGGTTGATCTTATTCTGGATGCCGTCCAACCCGGCCATGAGCATGGCAGAGAAGGCCAGATAGGGATTCGCGGCCGGGTCCGGGAAGCGCACCTCGATCCGCTTCGCCTTGGGGCTCGGTGAATACATGGGAATCCGGATGCCGGCCGACCGGTTCCGGCTGGAATAAGCCAACAACACCGGGGCTTCGAACCCTGGCGTCAAGCGCTTGTAGGAGTTCGTCGTGGGATTGGTAAAGGCGGCCAGCGCCGGCGCATGTTTCAGAATCCCGCCGATGTAGTGCAGGCACATCTGCGACACGCCCGCATATTCCTTCCCGGCGAACAGGGGCTTGCCGTCCTTCCAGATGCTCTGGTGGCTATGCATGCCCGATCCGTTATCGCCGAAAATCGGCTTCGGCATGAAGGTCGCGGTCTTGCCATGTCGGCGAGCCACGTTCTTGACGATGTACTTGTACATCATCATTTTGTCTGCCGTCCTAACCAGCGAGTCGAAGCGAATATCGATTTCCGCCTGACCGGCCGTGGCGACTTCGTGGTGATGCTTCTCGATCTGGATACCGGCTTTCTCCATTTCCAGAATCATCTCGCTGCGGATGTCCTGCTGCGTATCGGTCGGGGCGACGGGGAAATAGCCTTCCTTCTGGCGGATCTTGCCGCCCAGGTTGTGGCCTTCCTGCCCCATGTTCCACACGCCTTCTTCGGAGTCGATGAAGTAGTAGCCGCTGTGACCATTCTGGTCGTACCGGGCTTGATCGAAAATGAAGAACTCGGCTTCGGGACCCCAATAGGAGGTATCGCCGATCTTCGTGCTCTGGAGGTATTTCTCCGCCTTCTGGGCGACATAACGCGGATCGCGATCGTAGGTCTCGCGGGTAATCGGATCGACTACGTTGCCGATGAGGCTCAGCGTCGGGACCGCGCAGAACGGATCGAGACAGGCCGTCGACGGATCCGGCACGACCAACATGTCGCTGTTGTTGATAGCCTTCCAGCCGCGAATAGAGGAGCCGTCCAGTCCGGACCCGTCCTTGAAGAGGTCTTCCGTCAATTCATTCGTCGGAATACTGAAATGCTGCCAGGTCCCGATGAGATCGACAAACTTCAAGTCGACGATCTGGACTTTATGTTTTTTCACATACTCCAACACTTCACGTACGTTCATCCCCTTCTCCTTTCAAATGACCCTGAATAAGACTGCGCCGCCTCTGCTAGGCCGCTTTCGCCTCGAGAAAATTCTCGATGGCCGTTTCGACTCCCGTTCGTAACCGCTCCAATTGCCCGTGGTCCTCCAGCTTCTTCCCCTGCTGATCGGCGACGTAGAACACGTCGGCCACCTGATCCAGGCGCGTCGAGATGCGCGCGGCATGGATGGATAACCCAAGCTGAAAAATGGTGTTCGTGATCACATACAACAGACCCTGGCGGTCATCGGCAAATACATCGATGATCGTATAGGCGTCCGACGTTTCATTGTCGACCCGCACCTCCGTCGCTTCAGGAGCTTTCGGCAGCGATCTCGTCAGCTTTAACCGCGCGCCCCGACGCAGCACATCGTCGACATGCTCCCACCCCTTGAGGACCGACGCGATCCGATCGCCCACCGTCCGGAGCCGCTCGGCCGGCGGCGCACCCTGATAGTCCGGATCCATCACCTGGAACGTATCGACCACAATCCCGTCGGCTCTGGTAAGAATCTGCGCATCGAGAATCTGCACCCCGCTGCCTGCCATGACACCGGCGATCTTCGAGAACATGCCCGGCGTCACGTCATTGTAAGCCACGACGGTATATTCGCAGGTCCCCAGTTCCCCGTTGAACTCCGTCTCCACCAGCACTTCACCGACATGCAATCGCCGCACGGCCGCCAAATGCGCCGCTATACGAGATGATACCGTGCCGTAGATATAGCGCTCGGGGAATTGGCCCAGTTGCTGTTCGACCCAGGCCAATGTTCCATCCGCCTGCCCTGCCATAAGCGGGTGCAGGCTTACCTCTTCGGCAATCTGGCGGGCTCGTTCGGGCGCCCCGACGCCGTTCCGTTCTCCAGACACCTCGGACATCGTGCGCTGGTAGAGCTCGATCAGGAGCGATTCTTTCCACTTGGTCAAGACGCCGGGACCGACGGCCGCGATATCGGCAGCTGTGAGCACCAAGAGCTTCTTCAGGACTTCGGGCGTCCCGACTTCACGCGCAAAGGGCAACACCACCTTCACGTCGTTCGGGTCTCGCCGAAATGCGGTGTGAGCCATGAGTAAATGCTTCTGCACCAGAAATGCGAGGGTGCGCTTATCCTGCTCGTCGAATCCGAGCCGAACTGCTGCCTCTTCAACCAAACGCTTCCCCGCTTCACTGTGATCTTCTTCCTGGCCCTTCCCCAGATCATGGAACAACACGGCGAGATGGAGCAGATCTTTTCGCTTAATACTGCGATAGACGTCCCCCATCACCCCCTGATCCTGTGCAAGGTCTTCCGCCCGCGTCACTGCAAGCAAACTATGTTCGTCGACCGTGTACTTGTGATACTGATTGAACTGCATGAGGCCACGCACTCGTTTCATCGCGGGAACCAACTTTTCCAGCACAGAGGCCCGATGCATGGCCTCCAGCGTCTTGGCGGTGCCAGGTCCCGAAAGAATCGCGAGAAAGGTACGATTAACCTC